>NZ_JAGIYX010000020.1:0-171145 GCF_017813315.1 Kitasatospora sp. RG8 | reverse complement strand
GAGCCGCACCGCCGAAAAAGGCAAAGCACGACCCAGCCCGAACCGGGAAGTGGTGTTTCTAGGGATTGGCCGCTCCGGGACCGTCCGCGCCGATGCGTGTCCGGTGCTCCCTGCCGAGCGACTGGGCGACAGTACTCCTGTTTCACGCCCGAAACAAATTGCCCCGCCCCGACCGCGCAGGCGTACCCCCTGCCACCCCCTCCCCGCCGCGCGAGGAGGCCGCCCGCGCCGCCCGCCGGGTCAGTCCGGCGCCGGCGGGACAGTCGTCGGGACAACCGTCGGGACAACCGGCGGGACAACCGGCGGGACAGCCGTCGGGCCGGCCTCCGGAACGGCCGCCCGCACGGCCACCGGCGACGAGCCGCCGGGCACCAGCAGGTGCGGCGCCCCGCTGCCGTCCGCCGGCACGCTCCAGACGTCGCTGCCCTTCCCGTCCTGGCCCGGCAGCGCGTAGCCGAGTGTCCCCCCGTCGAGCCAGGCCGCCTGGTCGTCCACGCTGCGCGACTCGGCCAGCGGGTACTCGCGCATGCTTGCCAGTTCCAGGACGTGGAGCCGCCAGGGCGCCGCCGGGTCGGCCGAGACCTTCTTCTTGAAGGCGATCCGGGTACCGTCCGGCGAGAGCGAGGGGCACTCCACGTTCTCCCGCAGCGTGCGGGCCGACCACGCCCGGAGGTCGCCCTCGACCAGGTGGGTCCGGCCGCCGGTCGAGACGGTGGCGTAGAAGCGGTTGTCGTCGTCGGCGAAGTTGACGCCCCAGTAGTTGACGTCGGCAGCGTGGTAGCGGGTGCCGCCGACGGTCAGCGGGATGGACTCGACCGACTTGACCAGGTAGCCGGTGCGCAGGTCCAGGATCGACGTCCGGGTGGAGAAGGTGCCGGCCGCGTAGGAGTCCCCCACCGCGAAGGTGGTCCAGGAGAGCAGGTGCCCGGAGGCCGACACCCGGGCCCGGTTCGGGATGCCGGGGACGGTCACCGTCTGGAGCTCGGTGAACCGCCGGTCGTACACCACCGCCTGGGTGCGGGCCGGGGTGCCGGGCAGCGCCCGCAGGCACAGGGCCCGGTCCCCCGCGGCGTAGAAGCGGACGCAGGACGGGCCGTCCGGCGCCCCGGGGCTGCGGGCGACCCGGCCGGTGGCGGTGTCCCGGTAGTACAGCCCGGGTTCGTCCAGGGTGAACGAGCTCTCCGCGGCCACGAGCCGCTGGCCGCCGCCGCGCTGCCGGGCGTGCAGCACGTACCCCAGCGAACCGCCCAGCAGCACCAGGGCGGCGGCGATCAGCACCACCGAACGCGCCTTCACGAGGACTCCCTTTCCGGCAGGATCCGCCATGCGGCGGCGAGTGCGGCGGCCAGCGCGAGTGCGGCCACCGTCAGGGCCGGGCGCGGCCCCCACCACGTCCAGGCCGCGCCGAAGCCGGCCGCACCGACCAACCGGGCCAGCGCCTGGCCGGTCTGCAGGACGGCGAGCCCGCCCGCCCGGCCGTCGGACGGCAGCACCGGCCCGGCGAGCGCCATCAGCACACCGTCCGTGGCGGCGTAGAAGACGCCCAGGAGGACCAGGACGAGTACGGCGGCCGGCCATCCCGGCGGAGCGGTCAGGGTGAGGTAGGCCACGAGCAGCGCCCCGTGCCCGCAGAGGAACGGCGTGCGCCGCCCGGTCCGGTCCGCGATCCGGCCCGCCGGTACCGCCAGCAGCAGGTAGCAGGCCGCAGCGCCGAGCGGCAGCAGCGGGAAGAGCAGGGGTGGCAGGTCCAGGCCGCGTTGGAGCAGCAGGTAGAGGAAGGAGTCGCCGATCGTCGCGGCACCCAGCAGTGCGGCGGCCGTGACGATCCGCCGGAACACCGGATCTCCGAGGGCCCTGCTCCGCCTCCTACCGGCCGGCCTCGGCCCGGCGGCCGCCACCGCCGCCGCCACCCCCGCCGTCCCCGGCCCGGCCGGGACGAACAGCACCAGCACCAGCACGCCGAACAGTCCGGTGGCGAAACTGACCACGAAGACCGCGTCGTACGCGTCGGCCGTCGCCCACAGCACCACGAACGCGACCAGGGGGCCGAGCAGCGCCCCCGTGGTGTCCATCGCCCGGTGCACGCCGAACGCCCGGCCGAGCGCCTCCGGCGGTGCGCTGAGCGAGATCATCGCGTCCCGCGGCGCGGTCCGCACGCCCTTGCCGAGCCGGTCGGCGGCCAGCGCGGCGGCGATCCCTCCGGCCGCCCCGCCGGCCAGCAGGAGCCCGAGCCGCGAGAGCGCCGAGAGCAGGTAGCCGACCCCGGCGACGGTCCGGTGCCGGCCGCCGCCGCGGTCGGCGAGCCTGCCTCCGAGCAGCCGGACCACCGCCGTGGCGCCGTTGAACAGCCCGTCGAGGAAACCGAATTGCAGTGGTGAGAGGCCGAGTCCCAGCACCAGGTAGAGCGGTAGCACGGCGGTGACCATCTCCGAGGAGACGTCGGTGACCAGGCTGACCGCGCCGAGCGCGATGACCGTGCCGGGGACGCGTCGCCCCGGCCCTGGGGGGCGGGGCGACGCGTCCGGACGGCGGCCGGTGGTGGCCAGGTACATCATCAGTGGCAGCTGTACTTCGGACTGGCGTCCTTGACCTGACCGTCCGTTCCGACGTAGCTCCAGCCGTAGCCGGAGTCGGTGAAGTCCAGCTTCAGCACGCCGTACTCGCCGCTGATCCGCTTCTGGCTGTTCGGCTGGACCTGCTCGATCGGGTACGGCTCGGCGCCGCCCATCCCGCCGACGATCTCGACGATCCCGTCCGCGGTGGCCTTCCCGTCCGGGTCCTGCGGGGCGAACCGCTCGTAGTGGTGGTCGTGCCCGTTCAGCACCAGGTCGGCCTTGGCGCCGTAGAGGATCTTCCACACCGGCCGGGAGACCGGGTCGTTGCCGTGCCCGCCCGAGGAGTACAGCGGGTGGTGCCAGTAGGCGGCGACGCACTTCTTCGCGTTGGCCGCGAGGTCGGCCTTGAGCCAGTCGATCTGGGCGCTCTGGTCGAAGGCGTTGGAATCCAGGGCGACGAAGTGCCAGTTGCCCTCGTCGAAGCTGTACCAGCTCTTCCCCTGCGGGTAGGCGATGCTGCCGAAGTACGCCTTGTACCCGGCGAGCGACCCGGCCGGGTCGTAGGTCTCGTGGTTGCCCGGCACCGGGTGGGTCTTCGCCTTGAACGCCCCCCAGGTCTTGTCGTAGTAGTTGCGGAAGTCCGCCAACCTGGCGTCGTCGTACTGGTTGTCACCCATCGTCAGGTAGAACTTCGGGTTGATCTGCTGGGCCAGCGCGGCCGTCTTCGGGTGCGCGCAGCCGCTGTCCGAGGCGGTGCACTGCGCGGCGATGTCGCCCGCGGCCACCACGGTGAACGCCCCGCCCGGCGTGGGTCCGGTCGGCGAGGGACCGGTCGGTGACGGTCCGGTCGGCGAGGGACCGGTCGGTGAGGGGCTGCCGTCCGGCACCCCGTACACCTGCATCTCGAACAGCGAGTACCCGTACGACGTCCCGCGCGCCGTCCCGTACATCCGGACGTAGCGGCCGTGGCCGGCCAGCCCCGTCCAGTCGTCCGTCCCGCCGTTCCCGGCCTTCTCCTCCGCCAGCGTCGTCCAGGTCACCCCGTCCGCCGACACCTCCACCCGGTACGCCTTCGCGTACGCCGACTCCCAACTGAGCTTCACCCGGGAGATTCTGACGCTCCCTCCGAGATCGACCCGCAGCCACTGCGGGTCCTTCCCCTCCTCACTCGCCCACCGCGTGGAGGCGTTCCCGTCGAACGCCTTCCCCGCCGCGTACGACGACCCCTCGGTGGACGAGGCCGTCGCGGCCTTGCCCTGGGAGACCAGCGGATCGGCCGCGGCTCCCGCCCGCCCGGACCACCCGAGCAACAGGCCGCCGAGCAACGCGAGCACGGCGGCGAAGATTCCGACACGAACAGGCCTTGCCGAGACACCCAGACGCATCCCTGGACTCCATGACCTTGAGAAACGGTGAGAGCTGGACTCCGGTCCGCACCGCACGAACTCACCGGGCAGCGGCGACCGCAACTGCGCGGCGGCCGGGTCAGAGCTCTCACTGAGCGCGTCACGCCCCATCCGGCACGGGCGCCGCGCCAAGCCGCCAGCCGACAGCGTAATAGAAAGTAAAGTTACCTACCAATAGTTGGGCGGCACCGAGTTCGCCCGTTTCCGGGCCCGGCGCACCACGAGGGTCGAGGCGGCGTCGGGCCGCTCCGCCGCGGCTGCCCCGACCAGCGGCCTCCCCGCACCCGCAGTGCCCGGACGAGGCGGCGACCACCACCCGGGGCCGGACGGCGACCACCACCCGGGGCCGATCCGGCCGCAGTGATCGTTACTGCTTGACAGGGTGCGTAATACTGTAACGCGCACGGCCCGGGCGTCGTCGGAGCGGGCAGCGCCATCGGGGCCTCGCGGGTCCAGCGGATCCCCTCTCCTCCCCAGCTCGGAGCACGACATGCACCCCTTCCTCGACCAGCCGGGGCCGCTGGCCTTCGCGCACCGGGGCGGCGACCTCGGCCACCCCGAGAACTCACTCGCCGCCTTCGAGGCCGCCGTCGCCCTCGGGTACCGCTACCTCGAAACGGACGTGCACGCCACCCGCGACGGAGTGCTCGTGGCCTTCCACGACTCCCGCCTCGACCGGGTCACCGACCGCACCGGCGCCGTGGCCGAACTGCCCTGGGACGCCGTCAGGCAGGCCCGGATCGGCGGGACCGAGCCGGTGCCGCTGCTGGAGGACCTGCTCGACGCGTTCCCCGGGGCCCGCTTCAACGTCGACGTGAAGGCCGCGCCGGCCGTCGGGCCGCTGGTCGAGGCGGTCCGCCGGACCAACGCCTGGGACCGCGTCTGCGTCGGCGGCTTCTCCGACAGCCGCCTCGCCGCCGTCCGCGCCGCCGCCGGCCCCCGGCTCGCCACCTCGCTCGGCCCGCGCGAGGTGGCCCGGCTGCGGCTGCGCTCGCTGGCCGGGCCGCTGCTGCGGGGGCGCGGGGCGCCGTTCGCCGGGGTCTGCGCGCAGGTGCCGGAGCGGCACCGCGGCGTGCGGGTCGTCGACCGGGCCTTCGTCCGTGCCACCCACCGTCTCGGTCTGCAGGTCCACGTCTGGACGGTGGACGATCCCACCCGGATCAGGGCTCTCCTCGACCTGGGTGTGGATGGCATCATGGCCGATCGCATCGACGTCCTGCGCGACGTCCTCGGTGAGCGCGGCTGCTGGACCGACGGCAGCACCGGCTCCAGCACGAAGATGGGAGCCTCATGAACACCACGGCCCACCTGTCGGACCGTCTGCCGGACCATCCGGCGACCACCACCACCGACGGCCGCGCCCTGCGCAGGATGCAGTTCGGCTGGTACATCAACGACTGGGCCAACGCCGCCTTCTCGGCCACGGTCCTGACGGTCTTCCTCGGGCCCTACCTGACCTCGGTGGCCAGGAACGCCGCCGACGCGGCCGGCGACGTGCACCCGCTCGGCCTCTCGGTCCGCGCGGGGTCGTTCTTCCCGTACACGGTCTCCTTCTCCGTCCTGATCTCGGTCGCGGTGATGCTGCTCACCGGGACGGTCGCGGACCGCACAGGACGGCACAAGGAGCTGATGTGCGGCTTCGCGTACGTCGGCGCGATCGCCACGATGGGGATGTTCCTCCTCGACGGCGACCGCTACCTGCTCGGCGGCGCGCTGCTGGTGGTCGCCAACATCGCGTACGCGGTGTCGGTCGCGCTCTCCTACGCCTACCTCCCCGGCCTGGCCGCCCCCGACGAACGCGACGCGGTCTCCTCCAAGGGCTGGGCGTACGGGTACGCGGGCGGCGGCCTGCTGCTGGTCGCCAACCTGGCGCTGTTCGAGGGCCATGACGCGCTCGGCCTGTCCTCCAGCACCGCCGTGCGCATCTGCCTGGCCTCGGCCGGCCTCTGGTGGGCGCTGTTCACGATCGTCCCGATGCTGCGGCTACCCTCCCGGGCAGGGGCGACCCCCGCGCGCGCGGCGGCCGTGCCGGACCGGCCCGCCGCCGGAAGCCTGCGCGAACTCGGCCGTACCCTGCGCAGCATGCGCGACCACCCGCTCACGCTCCTCTACCTGGGCGCCTTCCTCTGCTACAACGACGGCATCCAGACCGTCGTCTCCCAGGCCTCGCTCTACGGCAGCGAAGAACTCGGCATGGACCAGACCTCGCTGGTCGCCGCCGTGCTCCTGGTCCAGATCGTCGCGATCGGCGGCGCGCTGCTCCTCGGCCGGATCGCCCGCCGGTACGGCGCCAAGCGGACCATCCTCGGCTCCCTGGTCGGCTGGGTGGTCACCGTCGGCCTCGGGTACCTGATGCCGGCCCACCAGCCGGCCTGGTTCTTCGCCCTGGCCTGCATGATCGGCCTGGTGCTCGGCGGCAGCCAGGCGCTCTCCCGCTCGCTGTTCTCCCACCTCATCCCGGCCGGCCGGGAGGCCGAGTACTTCGCCGTCTACAAGGTCAGCGACCGCGGCACCAGCTGGATGGGCCCGCTGGTCTTCGGCCTCGCGTACCAGATCACCGGTAGCTACCGCTCGGCGATCATCTCCCTGCTGGTGTTCTTCGTGATCGGCTTCGCCGTGCTGGCGACGGTTCCCATCCGCCGGGCCGTCGAGGCCGTCGGCAACCCCGTCCCCGAGCGGCTCTGACGGACCGGGAGGACCCGACCGACCGACCGGTCAACCCGGCCGGCCTGGTCGGGTCGTCCCGATGCCCCTGGGGGCGGGGAGCAGCAGGGCCCGGCCGGTCCGCCGGGCCCTCACGAGCCGGCGGTGGCCGCCTCCAGGGTGGTCGCCATGACCGGGCTGGTGAAGGTGTTCGTCGCGTCCCCCGAGGAGGGGTGGTAGGAGCCCCACTTGAGGTAGTTGCGGTCGCCGTCCCAGGTGGTGCCCTTGAAGGTGCCCGAGCCGGTGGTGAAGGTCTGCTTCACACCGTCGAACCAGAAGTCGATGGTGCCGTTGGTGCGGCCCAGGCGGATCTTCAGCGCGTACGAGTGCCACTGGTTGTTGGCGGTCGGCGCGGTCCACAGCTGGTGCGCGACGTGGTCGACGTCCCACTCCTGGAGGCGGATCCGCCCGGTCGTCGCGTCGATCTCGATCGGGTGGTTCGCCGTGTCCGTGCTCGGCGAGCACTTGAGCTGGAAGACGTAACGGCTGTTCGAGTCCTTGATGTCCACCTTGGACGACCAGCCGAGGTAGAAGGTGTCGCCCTCCTTCAGGTCGGGGCCGACCGTCTCGCAGCGCTCCTCCCCCGCGGCCTGGAACGCCCGCCACACACTGCCCTTGACGGAGTCCTTGACGACGCCGAAGCCGCCCGCGGCGCACTGGACGGCGGCGAAGGAGGACGCTCCCTTGCTGGTGCTCGGGGTCCACAGGACCTTGCCCGCCGCGGCGGCGGAGCTGCTGGCGGTGGCCGAGCCGCAGGAGATCGCGAACGTGGTGAGGGCCATGAGGCCGACGGCGGTCTTGCGGTAGCGGGACAGGAACGACATGCGTCTCCCTGGGGATGAGTGGCCGGAAAGGACGCCGCCCGGGCCGGTCGGCCGGGACGCACGGAGCGATTCGACCACCTGACGGGCCGTCGGGCCAAGCGGGCCGGCCCGCAGCGGCCCTTTCGGGCACGTCCCCCGGCCGGCCGGGGGCACCGCGGCGGGGGCTGTGCGGTACGCCCCGGGCGTACCGCTAGCGGGTGCGCCGCTCCGCCCCGCCCGGTTCCCCGGAGTCCCCGGACTTCCCGGCGTCCACGTCGCCCCCGTCGTCGGCGTCGTCCACGTCGTAGGAGGAGGTGCCCGCGTCCAGCAGCGGCTCCTCCGTCTTGAGGTGCGCGGGGGCCAGCGCCCGCAGCACGTGGTAGCCGGTGATGACGACCAGGGTGCCCAGCGCGATGCCGCTGAGAGTGAAGGTGTCGGTGAACTTCAGGGTGACGTTGCCGATGCCGATGATGATGCCCGCGGCGGCCGGCACCAGGTTCAGCGGGTTGCGCAGGTCCACGTCGGACCTGATCCAGATCTGCGCGCCGAGCAGGCCGATCATGCCGTACAGGATGACGGTGATGCCGCCGAGCACCCCGCCGGGGATCGCGGCCACGACGGCGCCGAACTTCGGGCAGATGCCGAACAGCAGCGCGAAGCCGGCCGCGGCCCAGTAGGCGGCGGTGGAGTACACGCGGGTGGCGGCCATGACGCCGATGTTCTCGGAGTACGTGGTGTTCGGCGGGCCTCCGAGCGCGGTCGAGAGCATGGAGCCGACGCCGTCCGCGGAGATCGCGGTACCGAGCTTGTCGTCCAGGGTCCGGCCGGTCATCTCCCCCACGGCCTTGACGTGCCCGGCGTTCTCCGCGACCAGCGCGATCACCACGGGCAGGGCCACCAGGATCGCGGACCACTGGAAGGAGGGGCCGTGGAAGGCGGGCAGGCCGAGCCAGTCCGCCTGGCCGACGCCCGACAGGTCCAGGCGCCAGTGGTCGGTGGCGTGCCCGCTCGCGTCCACCGAGTGGATCTTCCCGAAGACCCGGTCGAACAGCCACGAGATCCCGTAGCCGAAGAGCAGCCCGAGGAAGATCGCCACGCGCGACCAGAAGCCGCGCAGGCACACCACCGCCAGCCCGGTGAACAGCATCACCAGCAGCGCCGTCCACTGGTCCTGCGGCCAGTAGGTCGAGGCGGTGACGGGCGCGAGGTTGAAGCCGATCAGCATGACGACGGCGCCGGTGACGATCGGCGGCATCGCCGCGTGGATGATCCGCGCCCCGAACCGCTGGACGGCGAGGCCCACCAGGAACAGCGCCACACCCACCACGAACACGGCACCGGTGACCGTCGCACTGGTGCCGCCCTGAGCCCGGATCACCGCGGCCACACCGACGAAGGACAGCGAGCAGCCGAGGTAGCTGGGCACCTGACCGCGGGTCGCCAGCAGGAAGATGACGGTCGCGACGCCGGACATCATGATCGCCAGGTTGGGGTCGAGCCCCATCAGCACGGGCGCCACGAAGCTCGCGCCGAACATCGCCACCACGTGCTGGGCGCCGAGCCCCGCCGTTCGGGGCCAGGAGAGTCGTTCGTCGGGGCGGACGACCGCTCCCGGTGCGGGCGTCCGCCCGTCACCGTGCAGCTTCCAGCGCACGCCGAGATCCATGGGGGAGATCGCTTTCTCTGTACTTCGGGTGGAACCTTCCGCACCATTCTCCGGGCCACCGGATCCTCCGTACGCCACCGCCCCCGGCTCCCGGCCTGCGCACGCACGCGGCGCGGGCGGAGTGAGGCCCCGTCAGGGACCGGCGGATCCCGCAGCGCCGCCCACCCTGAGCACCAGCGGTGGCCGGACCGGGCCGGCCTCAAGGCCCGCCCGACAGGCGGGCCGGCACGGCGTCCGACGTACGGCACCGGCCTCCGGCGGTACGGGCGGTCCGGTGCCGGACCGCCCGTACCGCCGGACGCCATGACGCGGCGGCGGACTACCGCCTCGGTCCTGCCACGGCGTACGCCACCGTGCCGGTCGCCAACAGGGCCCACGCGATCGCGGCGGACGCCGACGTACCCGAGGGAAAGAGCATCCAGTGGACCACCTCTCCCACCCTGCCGTCCGGAACCGGGACGAGGAGCGTGACCGCGAGCCACGCGGTCGGCGGGGTCCACGCGAACTGGGCCCCGAACAGCGCCGCCCCGAGCGCGGCCAGGCCGACCAGGCCCGCGCTGTCCCGGACGACGACCGCGGTGGGGGCGAGCTCCACGCCCACCGTCTGGACGGTCAGCAGGGCCAGGCCGGCGGCCGCACCGATCAGCAGCACGTGCGCCGCCCGGCGGGGCATCCACCGGATCGCCGCCGTCCGCTCCAGCGCGACGTCCCACCCGCCGAGCCCGGCCGAGGCGGCCGCCACGTTCGCGGTGAGGACGAGGACCGCCGTTCCCAGGTCCATCGGGCCCGGGCTGTGCAGCACCCACAGCGCCAGCGAGACCAGCGCGATCGCGGCGGCCGAGCCGGGCACCTGCCGTGAACGGGCGTACAGGGTCAGCCACCTCATCGGGCCGCCTCCCCCGCCAGCAGCAGGAACTGACCGTGCCGCGAACAGGAGAGGGCGCCGGCCCGCAGCTGAACGATCCGGGAGCGCTGCTCGGCCGCTGACACCGCCGACAGCTTCTGCCAGGCCGCGTCGGCGTCCGCCCAGGTCTTCTCCGAGTACACGTCGGTGTCCCTGTCCTGCAGTGGTCGGAGCTGGGAGTCGTGGAGGGCCCAGCTCACGGCGATGCTCTGGAGGGCGACGTCGTCGCTCCCCCCGCCCTCCCGGTCGCTGTAGCCATGACAGTTCGGTGCCAGCCCCTGGGAGATCAGTGCGCGGGTCAGTGCCTCACCCTTCGCCTCGGCGAACAGCCGCTCGTCGAAGTCGACCAGCACCACGTCGCCGGAGAGCTCGCGGTCCCCACCGAGCGCGCGCAGCCTGGTGTCCTCCCGCACTGTGTTCGGTGCCTGGTCGCCCAGGACGCCGCGCAGCACGCGCAGCGCCTCCGTGCTGCGCAGCGCGAGCTCGGGCAGGCGTGAGCGGTTCGCCTGCGTCACGCACACCGGCCCGTCGCAGACCAGGGCGGCGGCGGCCTTGTCGACGACGTAGGTGTCGCGGGCAGCAGCCGGCAGGACCAGCAGGGCCAGGGCCGCGCCGACCAGGACGGGGACCACCCCGAGCAGCCGGGCCCGGCGGGTCACGGCCGAGAACAGGACGAAGCCGGTGGCGAGCAGGCCGAGCAGCCAGAGCGTCTGGCCGAGGTGCACGCGGCCGGACAGGGTCAGCAGCATCTCCCGCGGCTCCACGACCGTCGGGGACAGCTGGGCGAGCCGGTTCGGCGCGATGCCCGCCGGCACTTCCCCGTCACTGCCCTGCCGCAGGAGGAGGCCCGTCATCATGAGGAACAGCACCACGAGGGCCGGCGGGGTGAGCACGGAGGGCAGGGCCCGCGCCACACCCATGCCGAACACGGCCCCCGCGACGAGGGCCAGGGCCGCCACGAGCGAGATCGGCAGCCAGCCGAGCGCCGTGTAGGTGGTCCGGCCGAGGGCCACCTGGACTCCGCCCACGAGGATCAGGAGCCCGAAGCCCGACGCCAGCGCGAGCGCGATCGCACCGGTCGGCAGCGCCGCACGGCGCCAGGCCGGCAGCGGCGTGGTCGCCAGCAGCTCGGCCGTCCGCGAGCGGGACTCGCGCAGCCCGTACACCGCCCCCATGCCCACCACCAGCGGCCACCAGAAGGCCAGCAGGTACCGGGTCCACATGGCCATGGTGGTCCACTGGGCCGTCCACCCCGCGGTGCCCCTCCACCACATCCCGTCGATCAGGCAGAAGACCGCCAGGCTGCCCCCCAGGACGACGACACCGGCCCACGGGGCGACGGAGCGCTTCAGTTCGATGCGCAGGACACGTCCGTTCACCAGTTGCCTCCCGGACGGCCGGAGTCGCTGAGCAGCGCCGAGTAGCCGCGCTCCAGCGGGCTGTCGCCCGGGTGCTCGGACCCGCCCGCCGCGGCCAACTGCTCGGGCGTGCCCTGGAAGACGAGGCGGCCGTCGGCGAAGAGCACCACGTCGGAGCAGGCGGCCGCGACGTCCTCGACCAGGTGGGTGGAGACGACCACGCAGGTGTCCCGGCCCAGTTCCTGCAGCAGTTCGCGGAACCGCAGTCGCTGCGCCGGGTCCAGGCCGGCCGTCGGCTCGTCCAGCAGCAGCAGCGCGGGGTCGTTGACGATGGCCTGGGCGATGCCGGCCCGCCGCACCATGCCGCCGGACAGGGTCTTCATCCGGTGGTCGGCGCGGTCCGCCAGACCCACCCGTTCCACGGCCCGCTGGACGGCCGCGGGGACCTCCGCCTTCGGCACCTCCTTCAACCAGGCCATGTACTCGACGAACTCACGCACCGTGAAGCGCTTGTAGTAGCCGAAGTCCTGCGGCAGGTAGCCGATCCGGCGACGCAGGGCCCGGTGGTCGGCCAGCCCGCCGGCGGCGGTGCCGAGCAGCTCCAGTTCGCCCTCGGTGGGGCGCAGCACGGTGGCCAGGGTGCGGATCAGGGTGGTCTTGCCGGCTCCGTTGGGCCCCAGGAGGCCGTGGGTGCCGATGCCCAGGGAGAGGTCGAGCCCGTCGACGGCCATCTTCTTCCGGCCGACGCGGACTCTCAGGCCGGCGGCCCGGATCTCCCAGGCGTAGGTCTTCGGCGCGGTGTCGGCCACGCTCGTTTTGAGCGGCATGCAGTGTTCCCTTCCGAGGGTCGGTGGTGGTTTCACAGCGTTGAGTACGCGTTCCTGCGGGCGATCACGGCGCCGGTGCCGAGTGCGAGGAGCAGTCCCCACAGGGGCAGCCGGTCGGACTCCAGGACGAGCTCCAGGGCGAGGGGGACGTGGCCGGTGGCCCAGGCGGGTGTCACGACGACGACGCCCCACGCGACCGCCAGCCCGGTGGCGGCGCGGGTCACACCGACCACGCTGCCCAACGCCAGGGCGGTGGAGGTGAAGGCCAGGGAGGGCAGCAGCCACTGCGCGGCCGTCATGGTCCCCGTCAGCCATCCCCCCACCAGGAGCCCGGGCAGGACCACCGCGAGGACCGCCGTGGTGCGCCGGAGGAGCAGGGGCAGGCCGGAGCGGGCGGTCGAGGCCGTCAGTTCGTACGCCGGGTCCAGGCCGCGCGACCACGACGCGGCGACGCCGAACAGCGGCAGCACGGGCGCGATCGGCACCAGGGGGGACGCGCCGCCGAAGAACGGCGGCGACGCGATCGCGTCCAGCAGCAGCGTCGCCAGGGTGACGATGCCGGTCATGGCCAGCCACGGGGCCATGACCGGCGTCAGCCAGGTCGAGACCCACCTCGGGCGGTACCGCCGCGAGGGCGCCCTGACGGCCGCGTCCAGTTGCGGTTCGAGACCGGCCCGGACGGTGCCGAGGAGCGCGGTGAGGTCGGGAGCCTCCGTGGCCACGGAGGCCGCCAGGTCGCTCCGGCACGGCGCGCACGTCTCCAGGTGGGCCTCCAGGGCCCACACCGTGTCCGCGGCCATCGCCACGTCACCACGTGCGTACTCGTCGATCAGCCGACTCGACGGATGTTCCCCGCTCCTGACGATCCGCTCGCTCATGCCAGCGCCTCCCGCATCGCGATCCGGGCCCGGCGGGCGCGGGTCTTGACCGTGCCTTCGGGCAGTCTGAGCAGGACGGCGGTCTCCCGGACGGAGAGCCCGTCGAGCACCGTGGCCTGCAGTACCTCGCGGAGTTCCGGGGCCAGTCGCCGCAGGGCGTCGCCGACGTCGCCGCCGACGGTCCCGGCGAGTGCCTCCTCCTCCGCCGCGGGCACCACCGCCCGCTCGGCGGCGGCGACCGGCGGTTCGGCGTGGTGGGCGCGGCGCCGGAAGGCGTCGACGAGGCGGCGCGCCGCGATCGTCCACAACCACCCGACGGCCGTCCCGCCGACCGCGCTCCCGGCGAACGCGTCGGCCGCGCGCCACACCGCCAGATAGGTCTCCTGCATGACCTCGGCGACGATCTGCTCGTCGGCGCAGCGGCGGCGCAACCGCACCGCCAGCCACGGCGACGTGCGCCGGTACAACTCGTCGAACGCCCCTCGGTCGCCCCTGGCCACCAGCTTGACGAGGCGTTCCTCGTCCAGCTCGTCCAGTGCTCTCCTGCGTGATCTCACACCAGCCAGACGCCGGGTGCGGCGCGCAGGTTCTCCATCCGTCGTGACCTGCGTCACACTCGTCCGGTCCACCGCTCGGTGCCCACCCGGGCGTCCACCGGCCGGGACGGCACGCGCCGCGCATCACCCGCCCGCTGGTGGTGGTCGTGCGCGAGGACGACCACTCGGCGCCGCCGGCCGCGGCCGGGCGCGTCGCCCGCCGGGCCCCGCGCGGCGAACCGGTGCGCCTGCCCGGAGGCCACTGCGGGCTGGTCCGCGCCGCACACGAGCAGGCCATGGCGGCGCATCCTCGCACCGACGACCCCGGGCCGTGACCGCCGCAGCCGCTCCGATCACCCCGCGGTGGGCGCATGCTGACTGCCCGTCAGATATACCGAAGGCTCGGCTCGTGACGGGGTGGGCTCGGTGCGGCACCGGTGCGGCACCGGCGCGGTCAACGGGCCGTTACGTGCAGGATCTCCTTCACGATCGTCCCGGTGGCGCCCACGACGTGGGCGACGGCCCCGGCCGCGAGGAGCAGGGAGCCGAGCAGGATCCAGCCACCCGGCCCGCTGACCGCGCGGGCCTCCGGGCCGGCCGACCTCGGATCACCGCTCGCCTGCCCCGGTGACCGCACGAGCTCCTTCATGATGTGTTCCGCCCCGACCACGGCATGGGCGGCTCCGGCCAACGCCATGCCGACGACGCCGATGGCCATCCACCCTGCTCGACCGATCTCGTCCATCGCTCTCACCGTCCTCCGGAGAGGTGCAGCGGGAAAGCGCCTCTCCTTCGCGTCGCCTCAATCCTTGCACCTGCACGCACCCGGCCGCCACAGCCGACCGGCCCGCCCACCGGGGCCACTGGACCCAGTCGGCCGGCGGACGCGACGGCGCGGCCGTCCCACCCCGGCCGGAGCCGCCGTGGCCGGCGGAGCAGCGGGCGGCACCCGCCGGAGTAGCAGCCGTACCGCGGTCGTGCGAACTTGGTGGAGGAGATCTCCGACCGGGTCGCACGGAAACGGGCGACGGATCTATCCGAAGGAGCCCGAATCATGGCGAGCAACGTCAGCCGGAAGCCGTTCGCGACCGGCTGGACCACCTTCGCAGCCTGCCTGATGATCTTCGGCGGGGCGATGGCCGTCCTTGAGGGGATCGGCGCCATCGTCAACGACGAGCGCTACGTCATCACCGGCAACTACGTCTACAAGTTCAACGTCACCGGCTGGGGCTGGCTGCACCTCATCCTGGGCCTGCTCATCGTGGTGGCGGGCTTCATGCTCTTCACCGGCGCGATGTGGGCACGGATCCTCGGTGTGGTCGCCGCAGGGCTGAACATGATCGTCAACTTCCTGTGGCTGCCCTACTACCCCTTCTGGGCCATCGTCCTGATCGCCATCGACATCTTCGTCATCTGGGCCCTGACGGCAGGCACGCACCGGGAGGCCACCGCATAGACGGCGGGTCGCCGCCGGGCCGGATCCATGGCCGGCCCGGCGGCATCCGTTCGGCAGGCGGTCCACCGACCGCCTGCTCCGGCGGCCGCCCGCCCGCCCGCTCCGGCACACCGGCCGGGGCCGTTCAGGCGGGCGAGACGGCGACCCCGAGGGAGTCGGCCCCCATCGGCTTCGGGGCGCCCTTCTCGTAGAACACGTCGAGATCGGTGATGACGAAGCCCGCGCCGGTCAGCAGATCGGCGACCGGACGGGTCAGGTGGCACCCGGCGAACAACCGCTGCTCCAGCGGGTCGAGGCGCCGCTGCCAGCGGCGCACGGCCTCGTCCCCCTCCGGGGCCAGACCGTGCTCGACGAAGTGCAGCGTCCCACCGGGCCTGAGCACGCGCCGCACCTCGTGCAGGGCCGCCTCGACGTCCGGGACGGTGCACAGCGTCCAGGTCGACAGCGCCGCGTCGAAGCAGTGGTCCGGGAACGGCAGCACCTGACCGTCCAGGCCGCCGCGCTCGACCGGGACGGGCGTCGCCGCCAACCGGTCGGCCGCCAGCTTCCAGCCCACCTCGGAGGGGTCCACCGCGGTCACCCGGGTCACGGCCGCCGGATAGAACGGGACGTTCAGCCCCGAGCCGAACCCGATCTCCAGGACATCGCCCTCAAGCCCCTCGCAGACCCTCCGCCGGAGGTGCGCGGCCTCCTTCGTCCCGCAGACGACGTTGACGATCCGCGGCACCACCTGATCGGCGTAGAACCCCATGGCGGCCTCCAGCCCTCAGGACCAGTCTGGCACCGGGCCGGTCCGCCCGGTACCCCGTGGCCGGGCCGCACGGCGCGGGGCCCGGCCGGGCGGGTCGGCGGCCGCAACCGCGGTGCCGTCCGGCGACGGCCCGTCCCGCCGAAGCCGTCGGCGTCGGCGTCGGCGTCGGCGTTCACGGCCGGCGAACCGCGGGTCCCGGAAGCGCCCGCCGGGTGCGGTGCCGTCCGGCGGACGTCAGGCCCGGAGCCCGACGGGCGTCATGCCCAGAGCACCTCGCCGAGGGTGCCGCCCTCCCGGGCGCCCGGGAGGACGTACGCGACGGCCGAGGCGGTGTGTTCGAGGTGGGGGTTCAGGGCGTCGCGGGCAGCGAGGCGGGACTGAACGCGGGAGAACTGGGCGGGGTCGCGCACGAAGGCGCAGAAGAGGAGGCCCCGGTCGGCCGGTCCGTCGTCGTAGCTGTAGCCGCGGCGGAGCATCCGGGCGCCGCCGTCGAGGCGGGGGCTGGTGAGGCGGACGTGGGCGGTGGCGGGGATGACGTAGGAGCCGTCCGGGTTCTTGGTGTAGATGTCCGGCTCGTCGTGCTCGGCGGTGCCGGTGAGCGGGGCGCCGTCGCCGATCCGCCGGCCCATCGCCAGGTTCTTCCGGTCCTCGGGGAGGGCCGCGAAGGCGGCGGTGTCCATGCGGATGCGCCGGTAGACCAGGACGGTGCCGTTCTCGTGCGGCCCGGGCGGGCCCCAGACCCACTGCCGGGCGGCCGCGTCGTCCGGGTTGGCCGTGCCGTCCTTGAAGCCGAAGAGGTTGCGCGGGGTGGTGCCCGGGGCCGTCGGCGGCAGGAACCCCGACTGCGACCAGCGCGGTGCGGCACCGGTGGCCCGGGCCGCCGACCCGGCGAGCTCGGCGACGACGGCCAGTGTCCAGTGGTCGGCGGCGCACACCTGCAGCAGCAGGTCGCCGCCGCCGCGCGCCGGGTCGAGCCGGTCGCCGGGGAACGGCGGCAGGTCCTCCAGCCGGGCCGGGACGTTGAGCCCCAGCCGGGTGGCGAGCGCCGGGCCGACACCGACCAGCGAGGTGAGCCGGGTCGTGCCGCCGCCCTGCAACCGCGGGTCGGCCGGCGCGTCGGACGCCGCGGACGACAGGGTGCGGGTGAGTGCGTCGAGGAGCGCGCGCAGGGCCTCCCGGTCCGCGGCGGCGGAGGTCTGCGGGAGGTCGAAGGCGATCAGCTGTGTGGCGGCGGGCTGGGGGGACGTCACCCCGGCCTGCCGGGCGCCGTGGAAGGGGACCGCGGCCTCCGGGGGCGGTCCACCGGTGGCGCCGCGGTGGCCGGACGTGCGGTCGCCGCCCGCCAGTTCGCCGGCCGCCGCGCCGATCCCGGCCGCGAGGACCCCTCCGGCGGCGAGCAGTGCCCTCCGCCGCCCGACACCGGTCACGGCGGGCCCGGTCGACGGCTGCGCGTTTTCCGGTTCGGTAGGCATGCGCCCTATTGGAGACGATAGAACACTTGCCATGCAAATCATGCCTTCTGACGATCCGTCTCCCTCGGTGGCCGTCCGGCCGCCGGTGTTCCGGGCGGCCGCCCTGCGACGCCTGCCGGCCCTGGTCGTGTCGGTCGCCCTGGCGGCCGCCGGGTGCTCCTCCGGCGGTTCGGGCTCCGCGGACGCGGAGCACCCGGCCGGGAGCGTGCTCCGGGTGCCGGAGGACTTCCCCACCATCCAGAAGGCCGTGGACGTCGCCCGCGAGGGCGAGACGGTGCTGGTCGGCCCGGGCGTCTACCGCGAGAGCGTACGCGTCGCCAAGGCCCGCATCGTCCTGCGCGGGACGGACCGCAACTCCGTGGTCCTCGACGGCGGGCTGCGGCTCGTCAACGGCGTCACCGTCACCGGCCCGGGCTCGGTGGTGGAGAACCTCACCGTCCACGGATACCTCGCCAACGGGGTCCTGTTCACCGGGGTCACCGACGAGAAGCTGCAGCAGCACGGCGCGGGCGGCTCCGCGTACGACCCGCTGGACACCGCCCGCTTCCCGGTCGTCCAGGGCTTCCGGGCGACCCGGGTGACGGCCTACGACAACGGCCTGTACGGCATCTACGCCTTCGACGCCCGCGGCGGCGTGATCGAGGACTCCTACGCCTCCGGGCAGGCCGACTCCGGCATCTATGTCGGCCAGTGCAAGCCGTGCGACACCGTGGTGCGCGGCAACACGGTGGAGCGCAACGCGGTCGGCATCGAGCTGACCAACGCCTCGGACGGGCTGTTGGTGCTGGGCAACCGCGTGGTCGGCAACCGGGTCGGCGTCACGGTGAACTCCAACGACCTGGAGGCCCTCGCACCCCAGCACGGCGCGGTGATCGCGGGCAACGTCGTGGCCGACAACAACGCCGCCGACACCCCGGAACAGGCGGACGGGGGTTTCGGGATCGGGATCGGGATCGGCGGCGGCACGGCGAACCAGGTGCTCCGCAACCTCGTCCGGGGCAACCGCGCCGCCGGGGTGCTCGTCACCGACCCGCCGGGTCACCCGGCGAGCGGCAACCGCGTCGAGGGCAACCGCACGGACGGCAACGGCGCCGACCTCGTCCTGGCCTCCACCGACCCGGGCAACTGCTTCACCGACAACCGGCCCACCGTCCAGAGCCCCGACGGCCTGGAGACGCTGGCCGGGTGCGGCGTCCAGGGGCGCGGGCCGCTGGCCGCCGGCCGCACGGCCCCGGTCCAGGCGCCACCCGGCATCCCCTTCAGCCAGGTGCAGGCCCCGCCCGCGCAGCCCTCGCTGCCCGACCCGACGGCTCCCGGCCGCCCGGCCACCGACCTGCCGGGAGCCGTCGACCCGAACGCCTACCGGCTCCCCGCCGATCCCGCCGACGCCCCCCAGAAGGTGGGCTGAGCACCGGGACACCGCCTCGGGTCACCTCCGCCGTCACCCCGTGAGCCACGGCGCCTCGGGCAGCTTCGCGTCGCCGTTGCGCCCGGAGAACTCCACGGTCGTCGGGGTGCCCAGGTCCGCCATCCGCATCGTCACCCGCCGCAGCGTGCCCTCGCCGTCGACCCAGTACGTCAGCGGCGAGCGCCCGGTGTCGGGCGCGGCTCCCTGGGCACGCGGTCCGGCGAACCGGTCGTAGTCCCGGCCGTCGATCCGGTCCCGGC
This sequence comes from Kitasatospora sp. RG8, assembly GCF_017813315.1. NCBI lineage: Bacteria > Bacillati > Actinomycetota > Actinomycetes > Kitasatosporales > Streptomycetaceae > Kitasatospora > Kitasatospora sp. RG8. The sequence goes on along the minus strand of NZ_JAGIYX010000020.1, from coordinate 152,162 downwards.
CGAGCCAACGCGCACCCGACTGGGCGAGCAGCAGCGGGTTGTCGGGCCGGTCCGCGCCGAGCTGGACCATCAACCGGAGCCCGGCGTCCAGCGGATCCGCCGTGTACTGGCGCGGCGACCAGCCCGCCCGGGGGACGCGCTCGGCCTGCTGCCAGGGCGGCCCGGCGTCGCCCTCGGGCGCGGGGGCCAGGCCCAGGCCGCCGGCGTCCCAGACGATCAGACCGTGGTCGAGCGGGCCGTTCGCCCCGGTGACCTGGTAGCGGCCCGCACCCCGGCGGGTGCGGTGGTCCACGATCCCCTCGACCCTGACCTGCACGCCGCCGCCCTCCGCCGCCGTGAGCACCACCGCCACCGGAGCGGCCTGGTACAGGTTCAGCCGCGACAGGGCCAGCCGTGACGCCTCGTCGCCGGTCACCGGCCGCTCCGAGGTCTCGTCGGAGACGGTCCGGTAGGCGGCCAGTCCGCCCACCGCGAGGCCGCACACCGCCACCGCGACCAGTGTCCTGAGCCAGAGGGTCCGACGCGGCCCACGGCCGTCGGTCTTCGTCTTCCGGGCCATGCCGTTGCCTTCTCTCCTCGGTCGGTCACAACGGTCGGGCGGGTTCCCGGACCGGTGGTCCGGGAACCCGCCCGATGTACCGGCCCCCCTGGGAGGGCCGGAGCGGCTACTGGTGCCGGGCCCTTCGCCTACGGGCCGTCACCAGCAAGGCCGTGCCGAGGACGGTGAACACCACGGCACCGGCCAGGGCCATCGACATCCCCTGCCCCACACCGGTACTGGCCAGGTGCGAGCCGGGCGCGGGGCGCGGTGTCACCGGTGCGGCCGGGGTGTCCGGCCCGCCCGGGGTGTCCGGCGGCGTCGGCACCGGCGTCGGGGGCGTCGTCGGCGTCGGGGTGGACGTCGTCGTCGCGGTGGGAGTGGGCGTCGGGGTGGGGATGAGCCGGTTGACGGCCGTCACCGAGACCCCGGCGTCGAGGTTGTCGGAGGTGAGCACCAGCGGCCCCGCCACCGGGTTCTCCGGCGCGGCGTAGCCCTTCGGTGGGCTCACCTCCTGCCAGTAGTACGTCCCCGGCGTGCCGCTGCCCTGGCAGACGCCGTCCGCACCCGTCGTGCAGGGCTCGCCGACGGGCGTGTCCGGCTTCGCCCCGGTGGCCTGCAACCCGTCCGTGCCGTTCGTCTCCTGCCACAGCCGGAACGTCGCACCCGCCAGCGGCTTGCCGTCCTGGTCGTGCTTGACCAGGCGCAACACGCCGTCCTGCCGGCGGAATCCGAAGTCGAAGGTGTGGTCGTTCTCGCCCGGTCCGCCGGTGGTCAGGGCCCGTTCCGGGTACTTGCCGCCGGACGGGACGACGCCCTTGGAGTCGACGAAGTGGTTGTCGCCGACGTCGTGGTCGGTGGGCACCCACTGGTAGAGGGGGCCGCCCTTGGCGTAGTCGGCCGGCTCGTCGATCCGGACGGTGTACTTCGTCCTCGGCTTCAGGCCGCCGGGCACGTTGGAGTCGTCGAAGTAGTACTCGCCGCGCTTCGTCGTCTTCGTCGTGGCGACCACCTTCCCCGACTCGTCGTAGAGGTGGACGGTCGCACCGGGGACCGGCTGCTGGCCCGGGCTCTGGACGCCCTTGCGCTCGGGGTCGTACCAGACCCGGTTGCCGATCTGCAGCGGCGCCTGGTCGCAGAGCACCTCCAGGTCACCCATGGAGGCGCCCTTGCCGAACGGGGCGAGGGCGCCCGCCGGGTTGAGCCGCAGGCCGAACTTCGGGTCCTGCGTGCCGTTCCGCTGGAGGAACGACGTGCCGTAGCCGAAGGCGGTGTGGTCGGGGTCGAAGGCGGAGGTCGCGATGGTGTTCTCGACCTTGGAGAGGGCCATGCCGGCGAACGCCGTGTTGTGGTGACCGCCCCAGCTGGTGTCGAAGAAGCGGGTGCCCCGGGGGGACAGTCCGCAACCGTTGTTGGTGTCCATCACGTACGTGCCGTTCGCCGGGCAGGCCTTGTTCAGGTCGCCGCCCGACATGACGACGGAGACGGAGCCCGGGGTGGCACCAGCCGGTGCGCGGTCGCCGAAGCGGTCACGGAAGGACAGCAGCATGGAACCGTCGGACTCGAAGGCGATCTCGCCCAACTCCGGCTCCGGCTGGGCCATGTAGGACGTGCAGGGCTGGCCGTTCTGCGAGGTCGGGAACGTGCTGGTCCACGGGAACCAGCCGCGCCCTTCGCACGCGCCCCCTCCGACGGTCGACTCGCGCGGGTAGTCGAGCGGCTGGTTCAGGACCGCCGGCGCGAAGGCACCGGTGGCCAGGTCGAACGGCAGCACCACGGCTCGAAGGTCCGAGGCCTTGCCGGTCGACTCGCCCGAGCAGACGCCGCCGAGGTAACCGGTGCCGTCCTGCAGGCCGAGGCCGAAGGGGCGCCAGTCGCCGGCCGCGGGGCAGCCCGGGTCCGGAATCGGGTAGGAGGCCCTCGGAGCGGCGGCCGTGGGCACGGTGGCGTCGTAGCGGTAGAGCTTGCGGTCGTTGAGGTTGACGACGAAGAGGTCCTTGCCGTCGTCGGTGACCTTGATGCCGCCGAGGCTCTCCTTGCCCGGCGCCGCGACGAACGCGTCGTCGGTGCCGCCGCCGTGAGCGGTCGGACCGGTGTCCGGGACGGTGGCGAACAGCGTGGTCCGCTTCGCCTCCAGGTCGGTCACGTAGATCCCGCCCGCGCCGCCGGGGCCGTAGTCCGTGCTGCGCTTGGCGACCGCCGAGGAGAACACCCTCCGGTCGGCCCGGTTCCACGCGATGCCGTAGAGCGTGCCGGTCTCGGCGTTGGTGGCGATGTTCGTGACGTTGGCGTCCACACCGGCCTGACCGCGCGCGCTGTACGGAAAGGAGACCAGCGTGCGCTGGGTCCCGCCCTCGCGGGTGGTGGGCTGACAGGTCGTCACCAGCGGCGCGTTCTTCTGGCAGTAGTCGCCCGGGCTCCACAGCCCGGTCGTGAACGCCACCTCCTTCCCGCCGGTGAGGTCCACGAACTCCTCGTTGCTGCTCAGCTGGTTCGGCGCACCGTCCAGCCCCTGCCGCGAGGCGAAGGCCGGGAACAGCACCCCCGGTTTCGGATTCACCACCTGCACCCGGTACTTGCCCCCGGACAGCTTCGATCCGCCCGGCGCCAGCTTCACCGTGCCGTCGGCCGCCGTGACGCCCTCGATGCCGGCCCCGGCGTCGTCGGTGAGCTTCACCTGCACACCGGCGATGCCCGGCTCCAGCGCCGGCGTCCACACCCCGCTCGTGTCGACGGCCCGCACCACGCGGACCGTCACCGTCCCGTCGCCGGACAGCGGAAAGGCCGACGGGGCCACCGCCAGCGAACAGGCGCCGATCCCGACGGCCATGGCCACGGCACCGCCGAGGGTGCGACTGCCCGGCACACCCGTTCGGCGCCGGCCCGGACCGCGCGCGGCACCGGCTGTTTTCCCAGTTGTCGTTGTCATCCCTGCTCTCATCGTCCAGTTGGGCCTGTCGCCCGACCTCTTGAGGGAGTCCGCGAGTGGCGAAAAGCCGCCATTGTTAACGGGAGCTTAAAGGGGCAACGCACAAGTTCGCAGCAGAACTTGAACGTTGATGCTCAATCAGCGATCTGTCGACATCCGGCCAGGCATCCCGCGGTGGCCGCCCCCGCAGGGTGATCCAACCCGCCTCCACCACAAGCGACTTGCGCGACAGCGCCGCCTCCGGAGACCGCCGGAGCAGACGCGTTCCGGGCCCGTCGCGTACCGACCGCCCGACGGCGGATCCCGGGTCGAAACCCCGGCGCGGGCCCTTGCCCCGCGCGCCCCCGGGCCAGCGACTTTCACGGCTTGGCAATGCCCGTGCCAAGCGGGCCGAAAGGCCACGGGCGCGCAGGGCCCGCCGGTTCGACGCTCCCCCGCTCCGGGAGCACGGCATGTCGAATGTTCGAGCGGGCCCGACCGGTCCTGGTCGAACCACCCGCGCCGACTTCACCGCACGTCGGACACGGTGCCGGCACCGCCTGCGCCGGCGGCGTCCCCAGCCCGCCTCAGCCCACCGCGCCCGCGTGCAGGAGGTCGCGAGCGCGGGCGGCCAGGCCGTCGGCGCCGCACCGGACGGCCAGCTCCAGTCCCCGGGTCAGGGCGCTGCGGGCGGCCGGGGCGGCGCCCAGCGCCTCACCCAGGTCGACCAGGGCGATCGCGTGCTCGTACCGGGCGGGTGACCGCTCCAGGTGCCGGACGGCCTGCGCGAGCAGCCCGGCCGCGCGCGGCCGGTCGTGCACCGCCGCGCAGAGCCGCAGCGCGCTGCCGACGGCCGAGTCCGTCCCGGACTCCCGGGCGCGGCGGACGGCCTCCTCGGCGAGGTCACGGGCCCGGTCCGGCTGGTCGGGGGCGACCGCGCGCGCCAGGTGCCCGAGCCACGGCGCCCACACCGTGTTGCGCCACCCGCGCGCGTCCAGGGCCGCGCCGGCGGCGGTCAGCGTCGCGGCCGCGCCGGGCGCGTCGCCCCGGGCCAGCAGGAGGCGGCCGTACAGCGTGGGGGCGTCGGGCAGCACCATCACCGTCGGGTACGGCGGGCCGAAGGCGTGCTCGCGCGCCAGTTCCAGGGCCTCGGGGAGCCGGCCGCGCGCGGCCAGGGTCTCGGCCAGCGCCCCGACCGCGTCCCAGTGCAGCGGGACGCCCGGGCCTATCCGTTCGGCGATCCGCAGGGCCCGGCGCAGGTAGTCCTCCGCGTCCGCCAGGGCGCCGCAGCGGAACCGGAGCATGCCGGTGAGCAGGTAGGCGAAGCCGAGGTGGCCGCCGCTCCACCCGGCGACCTCGTACGCACGGACCGCCTCGGTGAACAGTTCCTCCGCCCGGTCGACCCGGTCGGCGTAGAGGTAGCTGATGCCGAGGATCCCGGGCAGCTCGAAACCCCAGGTGGTGTTGGTCCAGCCGAGACTGCGGGGCAGGCGGCCGTCCGGCAGCGCGGACTCGGCCAGGGCGATCGCCTCCTCGCGGTCCACCCCGCGCAGCGTGAGGTCCCAGCAGCGCAGCACGGCCACCGCATGGACCAGGCCGTTGTGTTCGAAGACGCCCTCGTCCGGGGCCGGTCCGCCGTCCGCGCCGGTACCGGTGGCGGTGGGGGCCGAGCCGCCGGCCCCGGTGTCGCTGAAGGCCAGTCCGACCGTTTCGAGCATCCGGTCGAACTCCGCGAGCCTCCGGGAGCGGCCCGGACCGTCCTCGTCCTCGGACTGGAACGCGGCGAACATGAAGTGGGCGACCTCCAGGCGCAGGCGGCCCGGGCCGGGGAGGGTGCGGGCGGCCTCCTCGGCGCACACCGCGGCGGCCTCGCCGAGCCGGTTGCTGTGGGCGAGGGCCTGGGCGAGCCGGAAGATCGCGTCCACCCGGAGCTCGGGGCCCAGCCCGTACGGGTCCGCGAGTGCCAGGCGCAGCTGGTTGACCGTGGTCGCCGGGTCGGTGAGCAGTGCCGAGCAGCCGAGTTCGTAGAGCACCGCGGCCCGGTCCTCGTCGGCGGGCGGTTCGCTGATGGCGCGGCGCAGGCAGCGCTGGGCCGCCTCGGGCGCGCCGATGGCCAGGTGCTCGCGGGCCGCCCGGCGCAGCTTGCCCACGATCTCGCCGTCGCCCTCGGGCAGGGTCTCCAGCAGGTGCCGGGACGCCGTCAGCAGGCCGAGGCCGGCGTTCTCGGTCTCGACGGCGGCCACCCCGTGCATCCCGGTGCGGGTGGCGGGCGGCATCGACTGGTAGACCGAGGTGGCGATCAGCGGGTGGACGAACTCCAGCCGGCCTCCCGGCGTGCTGGTGAGGACCCCGTGCCGGCGCAGCTCCCGGACGGACTCGGCGGCGGTGTCCGGGCCCTGGGCGCAGATGGCGGCGGCGAGGTCCGGGCGGATGTCGGTGCCCAGCATGGACGCCGCCCAGGCGAACTGCACGGTGGTCGGGCCGATCTTGTCCAGCCAGTGCCGGAGCGTCATTCCCCGGGCGCCGACGGCGAGTTCGCGCAGCTGCCCGGTGCTCTCCTCGACGGGGTCGAGCCGCTGGTCGAGCACCTCGCGCAGCAGGGCGGTGGTCTCGTACGGGTTTCCGGCCGTGACCGCCCAGACGTGGCGGCAGAAGACGTCCTCCGCCTGCGCGCCGAGGGCCGCGCGGACCAGGTGCGCGACCGAGGCCGGCTGGAGCGGCCGCAGTTCGTGCCGCCGGTCGGCTCTGCCGACCAGGCCGCGCTGCAGCGCCAGGGCCTCGTCGGGGAACTCGTCGCGGCAGGCGAACACCAGCAGGGCCGGCAGCTCCCGTGCGCGCACCGCGAGGCCCGCCAGCCAGCCGAGCGACTCGGGATCGGCCCAGTGCAGGTCGTCGACGATCACGGCCACCGGCGAGCGCTGCTGCACGAGGCGGGTGAGCACGAAGTCCAGTCCGTCGCGCACTCCCTGCGGGTCGAGCTGCCCTCCGGGCGGCATCAGGCCGACGGCCGGACCGACGATGTCCTCCCAGGGCCCGAACACCTGCGCCCGTTCCTCGCCGGACAGGGCCGCCAGCACCGGCTGCACCAGCTGGCGCACCACGTGGAACGGCTCGTGGCACTGCCGCTCCCCGCCCCGGGCCGACAGCACCGTGCAGCCCGCGCGCTTCGCCTCCCGTCGCACCTCGGTCAGCACGGCGGTCTTGCCCAGCCCCGCCGCGCCGGTGTACACCAGCAGTTCCCCGATCCCGGTACCGGCGGGCCGGGTGAGCGCCCCGACCGCCTGACCGGCCGACCGGATCTCGGCCTCGCGCTCGTGCAGCGGACAGCCCTCCCCGCCGGCCCCGCCGTCACCCCGGACCGCGGGCTCCCCTTCGGCCACCGCCGCCTCCAACTCGCTCGTCCACGGCCTTCGTTACCGATCCCGAGGCTACTGCTGAACGGGGCGCTCCGGTGCCGGCTTGACAATCCGTCCGGCCGCGGCCGTGGCGCCGCGACTCGCCGCCCTCGCCGCAACGCCGGCGGACTCGGCTCCGCCGGCCCTTTCCGGGCCGTCGAGCTGCTCGACCGCTGCCCTGCGGTCAGCCCGCGGCGCCGGCCGTGCGCGGCCGACGGCCCTCACGTTCCAGCCGGTGGTCCACCCACCGTCGGCCCGCGGCGGCCAGGGCGTCCAGGTGCGGGGCGTAGCCGAGACGCCTCCGGTGTTCGCGCACGCCCGCGATGACGACGGCGAAGGCGGTGATCGCCCCGGGACCGGCCGTGCTCCAGGCGGGGACCGTACCGGCCCACTCCTCGGCCTGCCGCGGGCTGTGTCCTTCGTGGATGAGGCGCAGCACCAGCGACGCGGTGTCGGTCCAGGAGGCGGCACGGGCGGGCCACGCCCAGTCGACGGCCCGGACCCGCCCGTCGTGGACGAGGAGATTGCCGGCGGACAGGTCCGTGTGGGCCAGCGTGTCGCCGTCGACCAGGCCGGGCGCCGCCGCCTCGATCCGCACGAGCTGCTCCAGGCGGGCCGTCGCCCAGGCGTCCAGCCGGTCGCGGTCGTGTTCGGCCATCAGGCGCCAGAGCCGGCGCTGCGCCAGCCGCGCGGCGAACGGCTGCGTCGGTACGGGCGGCGCCGGGGTGAGCCGTTCGACGAGGGTGACGAGGGCGGCCGCCACCGACGGCAGGTCGGGGGAGCCCGGGCGCAGATCGGCGTGGTGCCCGGGGAGGTGCTCGAATCCGAGCAGCAGCCATCCCCCGGTCTCGACCAGCCACTCCAGCCGGGGGGCGGCTCCCCGGAGGAGGGGATGCACCTCGGCCTCCTTCCGGTGCTTCCAGGCCTGCGGGTTCGCCGTCCGCACGGCTTTGCAGAAGACGTCGCCGTCCGAGGTGCGCAGGGTCGCCGCGAAGTCGGAGATCGTTCCCGCCGTGGCCGGTTCGGTGCCGGTCACCGGCCTGCCGATCGCGGCTTCGACGGCCACCCGCACGTCCCCAGGCAGCTCCGTCCAGTCCCAGGTCATCGGCGGTCCGTTCCCCGGTGGGGCGGACGGGTGGCGTCCCGGCGCGTCCGGTCAGAGGTCACCGGCGTGCTCCAGGTATCCGGGCAGCTCGGCGAAGTGCCCGATGACCCCGGTGCCCCCGGGAAGGTCGTCCGGCCGTGGCGACGACGTGACCAGGACGGCACGCATCCCGGACCTGACCGGCCCGATCGCGTCCTTGGCCGGGTTGTCCCCGACGAACAGGACGTTCCCGGGCGGACAGCCCGCCGCGCTCACCACCGCGTCGTAGAACAGCGGGTTCGGCTTGCGGACCCCGAGGGTGCTGGACAGGACCAGTGCGTCGAAGCAGTGGGCGATGCCGGCCGCCCCCAGGGTGCGGCGGCGCACGCTCTCGGGGCGTCGGGTGTCACAGGCCAGTACGCACACCAGCCCGCGCCCGTGCAGCCGGCGCAGCGCGTCCGCGGCCCGCGGGTCCACCTCGGCATCGGGCACCGCGGTGAACACGGCCTCGTACGCGGCCCCCGGATCGGGGATCACGGCCCCGCACGCGTGCGCGCTGCGCCGCAGCAGGTCGGTGAACCGGCTCTGGGTGAGGTGTGCCCGGTCCTCCTCCCGGGCCCGGCGGCTGACCAGGTCGAAGGCGTCGGGGAAGCCGTCCGGCACGACGGTCGTGCCGAGGCCGTGCAGGACCCGGGCGACGGTGGTCCCGTCCGGTTGCGGGCCCGGGTGCGCCAGGGTGTCGCCGAAGTCCAGCGCCAGTGCGCGGATCCTGGCCATGCTCGACACCGTCCTTTCAGGTCGTCCGCCGGTGTTCTCCGCGGCCGGTGCGGCCGGTGCGCGTTCCGCGCGTGCGGCCGGGCGGTGCGGGTGCGTCACGGCACGACGAGGGTCTTTCCGAGGTGGCGGCCGGTGGTCTGTTCCCGAAGGAGGCCGGGCAGCTCGACGAGGCCGACCTGCCTGGCGATCATGCGCTCGATGCGGTGCGGTGCGATGGCCGGTCCGGCGAGGTCGCCGAGGGCCGCTTCGAAGTCCGCGGGCACGGTGCCGTAGGTGCCCGCGATGCGGACCTCCCTCCCCTGCCAGCGGGTCGTGACGATGCCCTCGCGGCGGCGTACCGTGTCCAGGTCGCAGTCCAGGCCCGGAAGCGAGTCGCCGGGCGCCGTACCGCCGTAGAGCAGGAGCAGGCCGCCCCGCATGGTCATCCGCAGCGCCTCACGGAGGACGTCGGGGTGGATGAAGCTGGTCGCGAGGACGGCGACGTCCAGTGCACCGGCCGGTACGGACGCGGTCGGGACGATCGGGACGTCGACGATCCCCCGCTCCCGCAGGAACGCCCGGCGGTCCGGGGTCCGGTTGGTGAGGACGACGTCGAGGCCCATCGTCCGGGCCAGGGCGGCGATGAGCACGCCGGCGGCTCCTGCCCCGAGGACGCCGAGCCGCACGCCGGCCAGGTCGCGGTCCAGGTGGCGGGCGGCTCTGGCGAGGCAGTGCCGCGCGCATGCCAGCGGTTCCGTGAAGACCAGCGTGCGCGCCGGGATGTGACGCTGCACGGCCGGCAGCGCGGCGCCGAGGCGGTCGGCCGGGCCGGCCGCCCACATCGTGGTGGCGAAGCCCGTGCTCCGTTCGATCGCGACGTTCGGGTCGAGGGTGACCCGCTGTCCCGGCGGGAGGCCCGGGAGCGTGGACTCCTCGACCACCCCGACCAGCTCGTGCCCGAACTGGCTCACGCCGTACCGGCTTCCGGCGACCTCCTTGAGGTCCGACCTGCAGACCCCGGCCAGTTCGATCCGGACGCGCACCGCGTGTTCGCCCGGCGGGCGTTCGGGCAGACCGGGGTCGAACCTCGGACCGCCCGGCTCCAGCACCACCCGCATCAGAGGGCTTCCAGGGCTTCGCCGAACCTGTCCGCGACCAGATGGGCCTCGGCGGGCGTCAGGACGAGCGGCGGGCGCACCTCGATGACGTTGCCGAGGCCGTGCTCGGAGACCCGGGTGAGCACGCCCCGCCCCTCCAGAGCGCGGTGGTAGGCGTGCGCCTGCGCGACGGCCTTGCCGCCGTCGGGTTCCACCAGCTCCACCCCCAGCATCAGGCCGAGGCCGCGGACGTCGCCGATGACCGGGTGGTCCTGTTGCAGCCCGCGCAGGCGGTCGAGCAGGACGGCCCCGCTGGCGCGGACGTTCTCCAGGAAGCCGGGCCGCTGCACGATCTCCAGGGTCTTCACCGCCGCGGCCGCCGACAGGTTGTGCCCGCCGTAGGTGAAGCCGTGCAACGAGCGGTCCCAGTCGGCCATCCGCTCCTCGGTCAGGATCGCGGCGAGCGGAAGGCCGCTGCCGGTCAGTCCCTTGGCGAGGGTCATGACGTGCGGCTGCACACCGAAGTGGTCGGCGGCGAACATCTCACCGGTGCGGCCGAACCCGGTCTGGATCTCGTCGAAGATCAGGACGATCTCACGGGCGTCGCAGAACGCCTTCAGTTCCCGGAGGTAGCCCGGCGGCGGGACGACGTTGCCACCCGCTCCGCTGATCGGTTCCATGATCACGCAGGCCACGCTGCCGGAACTGGCGTAGTCGATGAATTCCTCGATCCGCTGCACGCACAGCATCCCGCACACGTCCGGCGTCTGCCGGTAGAAGCAGCGGAAGCAGTACGGCCCGGGAACCTGCACCCCGCCGGGGAACCGGTACGGGAAGGGCGCCCGCATCCTGCTGGTGCCGTTGAGGCCCGCCGCGGCGAGCGTCTGGCCCACGTGGCCGCGGAACGGCACGATCACGTCGCGCCGCCCGGTGTGGTGCTGGGCGATCTTGACCGCGCCCTCGTTCGCCGTGGAGCCGCCCGAGCTGCGCAGGTTCACCCGGGTCAGATTGGCGGGGCTGATCCTGACCAGCTCCCGCATCACCCGGTTGGTCGCCTCGGTCTGGAACGAGGAGCCCGCGAACAGCAGTTCCTCCGACTGGGCCCGGATCGCGGCGACCACCTCCGGATGGCCGTGGCCCAGCAGCAGGTTGAACGTGCCCGAGACGCAGTCGAGGTACTCCCGGCCCGCATCGTCCCAGCAGCGCACGCCCTCGCCCCGGACCAGCACGGCGTCACCGAGACGGTACTGCGCCACCTGCCGGGGGTCGGCCGCGACCTCACTCATGACGGCCCCGCGAATCGGCGTCCAGGGCGTCGAGCTGCGAGCGCACCCAGGCTTCCAGGGTCCACGGCTCGGCGGCCTCACGGCGGCGCCCGGCGGCCTCGGCCCGCAGCGCGGCCGGGGCGGTCAGGGCGGCGGCGATGGCCTCGGCCTGCTCGACCAGGTCGAACGGGTTGACGGTGCGGCAGACGTCGCCGAGCACCTCGGCCGCGCCGCACGTCTCGGACAGCACCACGTCGGCGTCGCGCTCGTTGACCAGCGGCGCCTCGAAGGCGCTCAGGTTCTGCCCGTCGACCGTGGAGTTGAACACCAGCAGGTCGGCGCGCCGGAAGCTGCCGAGGGTGTGCTCGACGTGGTTGTCGCAGTGCCGGCGCACGGTGTCCGCGCCCAGATCGGCGTTGACCTCCGCGATGGCCGCCTCCACCCGGCGGACGTAGTCGGCGTTGGCCCCGACGTACAGCCGGTTCGGGTTCATCCGCACCAGCATCCTGGTGTCGCGCAGCCTCGGGTCGGAGCGCACCGCCAGCCCGAACGCCCGCACGGCGCGCTCGGCGTTCTTGATCGGGTCGGTCCGTCCGCTGTGCACGACCAGCGGTCGGTCGCCCACCCATGCGGCGATGTCGTCCGGAAGCCCGGGGGTGCGGCCGGCGAGGGTCAGCGGACTGTAGCCGAGCGGCATGGTCCGGACACGGGTGACGACGCCCCGGCGGCGGACGAGGCCGCGCTCCCGGTCGACCTCGGCGTCGGGGATCAGGTCGGCGACGCAGTCGAGGAAGTTGCGGCACCACCGGTCGGCGAAGAACCCGATCGTGGTCGCGGGCAGCATGCCCTCCAGCAGGCCGACCCGGAGGCGCTTCGGCAGCACGCGCCAGTAGTCCGGCGACGGCCACGGAATGTGGACGAACATCAGGATCGGTGCGTCGGGCCGCTGTTCGCGCAGCCTCCGCGGGACGCCGACGAGCTGGTAGTCGTGCACCAGGTACAGCGGCTCCGGCGAACCGGCCGAGCTCTTCAGCAGCGCGTCCGCGAAGTCGCGGGTGAACTCGTCGAAGCACTCCATCGCCCGGTACGTCCCGCGGTCGAAGGTGGGCGTCGTCCAGGAGTCCCAGCCGTGGTTGTTGGCCGCCCAGAGCAGTTCGGCGGTGAAGAGGTTCTGCACCACCTCGAAGGTCCTGCGGTCGTGGCGCAGCAACTGGACGCGGATCCGCCGGCCGGAGCCGAGGCCGAGTCCGATGCCGTCCGGGTTCTCGGCGGCGGCCCGGTGGTCGTCGTCCGTGTCGGCGCTGGCGATCCAGGACACGTCGAGCACCCCCGCCTGCTCGGCGACCACGTTCCCCGTGCCGCCCGGTGCGAGCCAGGGACGCAACTCGCCGGTGCCGGGATCGGGTGCGTAGGTCACCGCGGCCCGCTTGCTGGCCAGATAGATCTGATGCTCCGTCATCGGCTCTCCTCTTCCTGGATGATGAGCCTGGTGCTGGCTTCGAGCACGTCCACCGGGTCGAGCCCCGCCAGTTCGGGCAGGTGCGCGGCGCGCTCGCTGTGCAGGCAGGCGTTGCGCGGACGGCACGCGTACACGGTGCTGTGCTTCGGCAGGGTGCGGACCAGGGCCGGGTCCCGGCCGCAGCACGCGGCGATGTGCCGCGCCCAGGCGAGCCGGCTCACCCTCCTCGGCCCGCCGAGGTGGACGACGCCGGTGTGCGCGGACCCGAGCAGGGCGGTGGTCCACTCGGCGACGTCGTCGATCAGCACCGGGCTGTTCCAGTGGTCGTCCGGTACGGCCACCGGCCGGCTCCTGCTCAGCTGCTGTGCACAGGTGGTGAAGAAGTTCGGCCGCAGACCGTCGCGGTCCCAACCGTAGACGAGGCTCACCCTCAGGACGAGGACGTCGCCGGTGGCCAGCAGCGTGTCCTCGGCGGCGAGTTTCGCGCGGCCGTAGGCGTTGGCGGGCTCGGCGCGGTCGGACTCGCCGTAGCTGCTCCTGCTCCCGGGGAAGACGTTGTCGGTGGAGATCAGCAGCGCCCTGCGGCTCCCGAGCGCCTCCGCCAGGTACCGGGCGCCGCCGCGGTGGGCCGCCATCGCCTGCCCGGGATTGGCCTCGCACCAGGTGATGTCGGACGGGCCGTGGGCGACGACGACGGCGTCCGGTGCGGTCGCGGCGAAGAGCGCGTGGACGGAACGGCGGTCCCCCACGTCGACGGGATGCCAGCCGAGCCGCCGGGCCTGCGCCGTGGCGGGCCGGCGGCGCGAGCTGAGGGTGACGGTGTGCCCGAGCGCGCCGAGCCGCCCGCCCACCCGGCCGGCGAGGTAGCCCGCGCCGACGACCAGGACGCGAAGCCGGTCGCCTGCCGGAAGCCGGTTGCCTGTCATGCGTCTCCTCCAGTCGGGCCTGCCGGGAGCCGGCCCAGCAGCCGGCCACCCGCCGCCACGAACACCCCGCCGAGCGCCACCGTGCCGAGCGCCGCGGACAGGCCGACCGCGCCGGCGAGGGTGCCGACCAGCGGCGGACTGACCAGGAATCCGGCATAGGACACGGTCGTCACGGCGGAGATCGTCCGTGCGCGCCGCCCGGGCTCGACGCTGCGTCCGACCGCCGAGAGCAGTGTGGGCACCACGGGCGCCAGTCCGCACCCGGCGACCACGTAGCCCGCCACGGCCCACGGCACGTTCCAGGCGGCCGCGCCGACGGCGAGACCGGCTCCGCCGACGGCCCCCCCGACCCAGACCAGCGTGCCGTCCGACAGCCTCGCCCCCTGCCACTGGGCGAGCATGCGTCCCGCGGACAGTCCGGCCATGTAGGCCGCCGGTCCGAGGCTCGCGAGCAGCGGGCCCGCGCCGAGCTGCTGCACCAGGTGGATCGCACCCCACTGCTCCACGCTGTTCTCCATCAGGAGCGCGACGGCGCCCACCGCCCCGAGTGCCAGCAGGAGCCCGGTCATCTGCCGACGCCGGTCCGCGGCGGGAGGCGGCTCCTCCCAGCCGCGCCGGTCGATCGCGAGGACCGCGCTCAGGCCGACCAGCACCGAGACCGCCGTCAGCACCGCTCCCGGGGAGGCGCCGAGGTAGCGCGCCAGGCCGGCGGCGGGCGCGGCGACCACCATCGCCAACGGGGTCGCCGCGTGCACCTTGTTGAACAGCCGCCGGCCGTCCCTGGCCTCCTGGGCGCCCAGCGTCGCGTTGAGTCCCACCTCGACGCCGCCGCTCGACGCCCCGAGCAGCAGCAGGGCGCCGACGAAGGCGGCCTGCGACCCGGCGAGCCCCACCAGCAGAACGCTCACGCCGAAGAGCGCCGTGACCACGGGCAGGGTGTACTGCGCAAGCCGGTGGGCCAGCGGCCCGGTGAGCAGCATCGCCGGCACCGCGGCGACGGGGATCGCGAACAGGGACAGGCCGAGCTGCTGGTCGCTCAGCGAGAGTTCCGCCTTGATCCCGGGGAGCAGCGCGGCCCAGGCACCCCAGAACAGACCCCAGCTGACGGCCGGCGCCAGCAGTCCGAGCACTCCGCCACTTCGCCGCACAGGCGTTCCGTCCGCTCAGAGGGCGTCCCGTCACCGTCGACAGGACCTGCCGGGCCGATCCGGTTAGCGTGAGCCCCAAGGACCGACGGAGAGCGACCATGCAGGTGCGAACGGTGAGGAACTGGGTGATCGACGCCGGGGGCAGCTGCACCACGGCACTACTGGACGACGGGACCCGGTGGCGGGAGGGCTCGGTGAACCCCGCTTCGGTCGGGGACCAGGCCGCCGACCACGCCCTGCTCGGGCTGCTGCGCGCCATCGCCCGCCGTCTGGGCGGCGGGCGGTCGACCGGCTGGCTGGCGACCGCCGCGGTCGACGCCGACGAGCCGCAGCGCGAGCTCGACCGGCTGGCCCGTCTGGCGGAACGGTCCGGCCTCACCGGCACCCTGGTGATCTCGCGGGACATCGTCCCGCTGCTCCTCGCTCCCCCGCTCGGGGGAAGGGGCGTGGCCGTGGTCTGCGGGACGGGTTCGGGCTTCCTCGCGAGCGACGGAATCCGCCCGCCCGCCTCGGCCGGCGGCTGCGAGTACCTGGGCAGCGACGAGGGCAGCGCGTTCGCCCTCGGCCTGGACGGCCTGCGCGCGGCCGTCCGGGGCGCCGACGGCCGGGGCACGCCGACGGCGCTCGGCCGGGCACTGGCCGAACACACCGGGTCCCCGGTACCCGAGCTGGCCCGCCGGCTCGCCACCGAGCCCTTTCCCAAGGCCGCGGTGGCCGCGCTCTGCGCCGTCGTCTGCCGCTGCTGGCTGGACGGCGACGCCGTGGCGGCCCGGGTGGTGCGCACCGCGCTCGGGGAACTCGTCCGCGGGGTGCGCGCGGTCCGCGACGCGGCGGGGCTGACGGACGGCTGGTCGGCGGCCCTCGGAGGCGGGGTCTTCCACGGCTGCCCGGCCTTCGCCGAGGCGCTGCGCCGGCGGATCGTGACCGAGCTCGGCGCCGACCGCCCGCCCGTGGTCGTCGACGACCCGGTCCGCGCGGTGCTCGCGGCCCTGCGCGCGCACGAGCACGGCCCGCCCGCGTCCCTGGCCGGGCGCTGGGTGTGGCAGAGACCGCTGGGCGGAGGAGAGACGCGATGACGCACGGACCGATCACCCTGGGGCTGTGCCTGGCGGCGCTCGCACCCCTCGGCCTGGAGGAGGCGCTGCGGGTCGCCGCCCGGAGCGGCGTCGGCGTGGTCGACCTGCCGGCCGACCGCGCGTTCCGGCTGGTCGACGCCGACCGGCTGGACGATCCGGGCCACCACCGCACGGTGCGGTCGGCGCTCGGCACGGCCGGGATCGAGGTGGGTTGCGTCAGCAACAGCCGTGACACTCAGGTCCTGCTCGGACCGCACGGCCCCCACACCGATGCGGTGCTGGCGGGCCCGGCCGAGGCCAAGCGGGCGTACGGACTGCGGGCCGCGCTCGGCACCGTCCGGTTGGCGGCCGGAGTCGGCGCCCCGCAGGCCAGGCTGATGCTCGGGGTGCCGGACCTCGGCCGCTGGCTGTCGTGGTGGGGCAGCGGGGTGAGCTGGCAGGACAACATCGAGGCGTGGGCGCGGGCGGCGGCGCCGGTGCTCGAACTGGCCGACCGTCTGGGTGTGCAGGTCCTGGTGGAGCCGCACCCGAAGCAGGTGGTCTACGACCCGGCGAGCGCGAGGGCGCTGCTCACCGCCGTCCCCGCGGTACGGCTCTGCCTCGACCCGGCGAACCTCGCCGCGGTGGGCCACGACCCGGTGGCCGCCGTACGGGGCTGGGACGGCCGCGTGGCCGCCGTGCACGCCAAGGACCTCGAACTGTGGCGCGACCCGAGGAATCCGCAGGGAGCCGGCTGGGCCCGCTACGGTCCGGGGCCCGCGATCCGCTTCCGGGCGCTCGGCTCCGGTGAACTGCCCTGGCACTCGGTGGTGGCGGCGCTGCTCGACGAGGGCTACCGCGGGGTGGTCTACGTGGAGCACGAGGACGCGCTCCTGCCGACGGAACAGGGCGTGGCGAACTCCCTGGCGGTGCTGCGGGGCCTGCTGCCGGAGACCGCCGCCCAGGGGAGGACGTGGTGAGCACGGACGGAGTGCGCGGCGCCCTCCTGGCGGGCGGCGTGGGCGAACGCATGGGACCGCTGACCGCGAGGACGTGCAAACCGCTCGTCCCGTACGCGGCGTCCTGCCGACTGGTCGACTTCAGCCTGGCGAACGCCGTCCGCTCCGGGCTGCCCGAGGTCGTGCTGCTCTCCCTGCACCGCGAGTCCGACCTGGTGCGTCATGTGCTCGCGCACTGGGACGGCCACCCGGGCACCAGGCTGCACTTCGGCCCCCACGACCGGCTGGTCCGCGGCGGCGGCGGACCGGCTCCCGGCCGCCCCCTGCCGAAGCGCCCGGCCGAACGCGGCACCGCGGACGCGCTCCTGGCCAACGCGGAGCACCTCTTCGCACCGGGCGCGCGCGACCTGCTCGTCCAGCACGCCGACCACGTCTACGTCTTCGACTACGGGCCGATGGTGGCCGCACACCGTGCGTCGGGGGCGCACTGCACCATCGGCGTCCAGCGCGTCGAGCGCAGGTACGTGAAGTTGTTCGGAATGGTCGAGGTGGACGCCGGGCTGCACGTGCGCGCACTCGTCGAGAAGCCGTCGGACCCGACCTCGGACCTCGTCTTCACGGCCTTCTGCCTGTTCCGCATCGACGCCCTCCAGGAGGTGCTCCACGAACTGGCGGCCGGCGGTGACGACCACTGGCAGCACGACATCAGCCGTGACGTGCTGCCCCGCATGATCGCGCAGGGCCGCCCGGTCCGGGCGTTTCCGGTCGCCGGCTACTGGGCGGACATCGGCACCGTCGACCGCTACCACGCCGAGCAGCTGAAACTGCTGCGGCGGCCGTACCCGATCCCGCCCGGGACGCTTCCCCGCACCCTGCGCGGGGCCGCACCGCGCTTCGTGCCGGCGTCGGGAAGCCTGCTCGGCACGGAACCCCCCGGGGACGCGGTGGTCGAGCAGAGCGTGCTGCACCCGGGCTGCCGGATCGAACGGGGGGCGCGCGTGCTCCGCTCGGTGGTGCTTCCCGGCGCGACGGTGGCCCGGGGCGTAACCGTACGGGACAGCATCGTGCTGGCCGACGAGCAGCTGACGGCCGACCGCGAGGGGCTGGCGGTCAGCCGGATCGATCCAGGGCACGGTTCAGTTCCTCCGAGGTGATGAACGAGGTGTGCGTGCCGGCCGAGCGGACGGCGTGCGCCCCGGCCAGCGAGCCCGCCCTGGTGCACGTCTCCCAGTCCCGCCCGGACAGCCAGCCGTGGAGGAACCCGGCCACGTAACTGTCGCCGGCGCCGTTGGTGTCCACGACCTCCGCCGCCGGCACCGCGACCGGTGGCACGTGCCGCACCGGCTGACCGGGCAGCTTCAGATAGCTCCCGCGGCCGCCCGCCATGACGACCACGGCCTTGGCCCGGCCCCGGCCCAGGATGGCGTCGGAGACCTCCTCGATCCGGTCGCCGATGGCTCCGGCGGAGAGGAACACCAGGTCGGCACCGTAGGCGAAGTCCTCCCGGTACTCGTCCCGCCCGTCCCAGTTGTGCAGATCGGTGGAGGTGGACAGCCCCGCGTCGACCGCGTCCGCCAGCGCGTGCCGCGCCCAGTCGACGAGTGAGAGGTGTGCGTGCCGGGTGCGGCCCAGGGCTTCCCGGTAGAGGTCCGGGCTCACCGTCATGCCCGGCGGATGACGGCCGTCGTAGAGCGAGATCCTCACGCCCTGCGGGTCCACCAGGTTGACACTGCGCCGGGTACCGCTGGGGTGGATCAGGTGGGTGAAGGACAGCCCGGCCTCCGCGTAGCGGGCCAGCACGAGCCGGCCCTCGGGATCGTCGCCGATCACGTCCGCGAAGTGCGTCCGCAGGCCGAGGAAGTGGCAGCCCAACGCCACGCCGTTGCCGGTGTGCCCGACGTACCGCCGGATGGGCGGCACCTTGATCGTCTCCCGCTCGGGTAACGGAAGCCGCGGCACCCGGACGATGGTGTCCACGCCGACTCCGCCCACCACGACGACGTCCCACTCAGTCATCCGGCCCCCCGGGGGCGTCCGCCTCGGCGATCAGCGCCCGGTGGATCTCCTCGTCGGTCACGTCGTCGGCGACCACCGTCTCACCGAGCTCCACGGGGAGGACGAAGCGGATGTGCCCGTCGCGGATCTTGCGGATCTGGCCCAGGGCGTTCAGCGTCTCGACCGGATCGACCCGGACCGGGAGGTCGGAGATCACGACGGGCAGGCCGACCTCCCGGAGGAGCCCGGTGATCCGCCGCAGCAGCGCCGGGGCCAGCAGCCCGCGGCTCCGGGCGATCCGGGAGGCGCAGGCCATTCCGTACGCGACCGCCTCGCCGTGCAGCACGTGCCCGTACCCGGCGACGGTCTCCACGGCGTGGCCGACGGTGTGGCCGAAGTTCAGCGGTCTCCGCAGGTCCTCCTCGTACGGGTCCTTGGCGATCAGCCGGCACTTGATCACGCTCGCGCCGTGCACCAGCCGTGCGGTTGCCACCGGGTCGGCGCTGAGGAGGTCGGCGTGCCGCTGCTCGATGAGCTCGAACAGCTCGGGCGAGGCGATGACCCCCTTCTTGATCGCCTCGGCGAGCCCCGCCCTCAGGTGGCGGCGGTCCAGCGTGCGCAGGTAGCCGACGTTCGAGACGACCGCCGAGGGCTGGTAGAACGAACCGATCAGGTTCTTCGCCGAGGCGTGGTCGACGGCGACCTTGCCGCCCAGTGCCGCGTCGACGTGGGCCAACAACGTGGTGGGCACGTTGATGTAGGGCACGCCCCGCATGTAGGCGCTCGCCACCCAGCCGACGGTGTCGATCACCACGCCGCCGCCCACGGCCAGGACCACGTCCCGGCGGGCCAGCGCACTGCCCGCCAGCCAGTCCAGCAGCCGGGCCGCCGTTGCCAGGCTCTTGCTGTTCTCCCCGGCGGGGAAGGAGGTCATCGCCACCGTCAGCCCCGCGTCGGTGAGGCGGTCGGCGAGCCGCCGGGCGTGCAGCAGCGCCACCGAGTCGTCGGTGATCAACGCCACCCGCCGGCCGCCGATCTCCGAGCACAGCCGGTCCACGGCGCCCTGCTCGTCGTGGCACACGTGGACGGCGTACTCGTAGCTCCGACGCGCCGAGGCGACGATCGGGCCGTCCGAGTCCCGTGGCAACGCAAGCCGTTCTGAAATCCTGACGCATTCGGCCAAGCTTCACCGCCTTCAGACCTGCCGCATGGCGCGCCGACCGGGAAAACCGGTCCGAAGATAGCGCGCCGCGGGCCGATCGGTTCGTACATTTACTGGTTCCCGACGAGTCGTCACACGGATGGGGATCGGCCCGTTCATCGGATCGTCCGATGACCATCCCGCGGCAGGTGTCGAGCACGGCCCGCCACGGGTGGTCGCCGACCCGGTCGCCGGGCGCGTCCGGCACTTCGGCGGTGGCGCCGGCGGCGGCCCCGCCCACGGAGGGCCGCTACCAGTCCACGGGCCCGGTCTGCACGGCGCCCGGCGGGAGCGGCTGCTCGGCCCAGATGATCTTGCCCTCCGAGGTGTACCGGACGCCCCAGCGTTCGGTGAGGCGGGCGACGAGGAACAGGCCGCGGCCGCCCTCGTCCTCCGCGACGGCGTAGCGCAGGTGCGGGGCGGTGCTGCTGGTGTCCGAGACCTCGCAGATCAGCGCGCGGTCGTACAGGAGCCGCACCTTGATCGGTCCGGTCGCATAGCGGATGGCGTTGGTCACCAGCTCGCTGAGCACCAGCTCGGTGACGAAGACGGCCTCGTCGAGGCCCCACTCCGTGAGCCGGCGGGTGGCCTCGGCACGGGCCCGGGCCACGGCCTCGGGGTTCGAGGCCACCTCCCACGCGACGGTCCGGTCGGGCTCCAGCACGCGGGTGCGGGCGACGAGCAGGGCGATGTCGTCGGTCTGGCGTTCGGGCAGCAGGGCGTCGAGCACGGCCTCGCAGGTCTCCTGCGGCGATCGGCCGGGGCGGGCGAGGACCGACGTCAGGACGTCCAGGCCGACGCCGATGTCGCGGGTACGGTCCTCGACGAGGCCGTCGGTGTAGAGGACGAGGCTGCTGGCCCGTGGCAGCCGCACCTCCGCGGCCTCGAAGGGCAGCCCGCCCAGACCGAGCGGCGGACCGGCGGGGAGGTCGAGCAGCTCCACCGTGCCGTCCGGGTGGACCACGACCGGCGGCGGATGCCCGGCCCGGGCCAGGGTACAGGTGGCGGTGCTGGGGTCGTAGATCGCGTAGAGGCAGGTGGCGCCGGTGATCGCGGGCTCGCCCCCGGCCTCGGCCGTCTCCTGGTCGATGTGGGCGACCAGTTCGTCCAGGTGTCCGAGGAGCTCGTCCGGCGGCAGGTCGAGGGCGGAGAAGTTCTGGACCGCGGTGCGCAGGCGGCCCATCGTCGCCGCCGCGTGCAGGCCGTGGCCGACCACGTCGCCGACGACGAGCGCGACCCGGGCGCCCGGCAGCGGGATCACGTCGAACCAGTCGCCGCCCACCCCGGCCTGCGCGGGCAGGTAGCGGAAGGCGATGTCGACGGCGCTCTGCTCGGGCACCGCGCGCGGCAGCAGGCTGTGCTGCAGGGTGACGGCCATCGTGTGCTCGCGCGTGTAGCGGCGGGCGTTGTCGACGGACACGGCGGCCCGGGCGGCCAGCTCCTCGGCGAGGGACAGGTCGTCCTCCTCGAACGGGCCCCTGTCCCGGCCGCGCCAGAAGCAGGCGACGCCCGTCAGCACACCCCGCGCCGTCAGCGGGACGGCGATCAGCGACACCAGGCCGTACTCCAGCACCGCCTGCGTCCGCTCGGCGTCCTGCTTGCGCCAGCCGGCGTCGGCCGCCAGCTCGGGGACCAGCGCGGACCGCCCGCTGACGAAGCCCTCCGCCTGCGGGGTGCTCCCGGCCCACCGGACCAGCGTCCCCTGGCGGTACAGCGGCGAGTCGTCGGGAACGCCGCTGAGCGCCACCCTCCGCAACACCACCGGGGCGTCGGCCGCCAGGGTCTGCGGTTCCTCGCCGCGCAGGACCGCTTCGGCGAGGTCGACGGTGGCGTAGTCGCAGAACTCCGCGGCGGCCAGGTCGGCGAGCTCCTCCGCGGTGCGCCGGACGTCCAGGGTGGTACCGATCGCCATGCTCGCGTCGTACAGCAGCCTGAGCCGGCCGCGGGCGACCTCGGCCCTCCCGGCGAGGGCGCGCAGCTCGGTGGAGTCGCGCAGGGTGGTGACGCTGCCGGACGGGCCTCCCGCACTGTCGATCGGGCGGTTGTTGACGGCCAGCATCCGGTCGCCGACGGGGAGTACCTCGTCGGTGACCTCACGGTCGGAGAGCAGCAGGTCCTCCGTGCGGGCGGCGAGGCCGAGATCGCTGACGGCGCGCCCCTCCACGTCGGGGGGCAGGTCGAGCAGCAGGCGCGCCTCGTCGTTGGCGAGCAGGATGCGGCCGTCGCCGCTGCCGATGACCACGCCCTCGCGCACCGCGTGCAGCACCGCGTCGTGGTGCTCGTACATGCGGGTCATCTCCTCCGGCCCCAGGCCGTGGGTCTGCCGCAAGAGACGCCTGCCCACCAGCGCGGTACCGGCCGTGGCCAGTCCGAGCGCGACGGCGCCCGCGCCCAGGACGACCGGCAGCTGGCGGTTGATCGCACTGCTCACGTTGGCGACCTTCACCCCGGAGGACACGATGCCCACGACCGCGCCGTTGGCGTCCTTCACCGGGACCACCACCTGGTACTCGTGGCCGAGCGGGCCGTGCACCTGCTCGACGGTGACCCCGCCGTTCAGCGACGGCCCGATGGTGCCGACGAACTGCTTGCCGATCTGCGCGGGATCGGGGTGGGTGTAGCGGATGCCGTTCCGGTCGGTGACCACGATGAAGTCGACCCCGGCCGCCATGCGGGCGGATTCGGTCAGCGGCTGGAGCACCGCGCTGGGATCGGGGCCCTGCATCGCCTCCACCAGACCCGGGCCGTGGGCGAACGACTGGGCCGCGGCGAGCGAGCGGTCGCGCGCCGCGTCGTAACGATCGCTGCGGGACTGGATCAGCAGCGCGACGACGGCCGCCACCACCAGCAGCAGCACGATCAGCACCTGCAGGACGAACATCTGCCCGGCGACGCTGCGGATGCTCATCATCGACCGCAGGCTCTGCGGCGACGGCTCCCGCGGCGCCGGGGGTGGAGGTCGCCGCCCACGACGGCTGCCCGGTCGGTGCCGGGGCAACCGGAAAGGGCGGCCCGCGTCTTTGGCCATACGCCCATGGTCCCGCGCAGGGCACGAGGAGGACACACGACGCGGGTCGGAGCTCGCACGGGAGCCGCTGCAGGTGCCGCGGCCCCTCAGGTGCCGCGTGCACCGCCCGGGCGACGGACCGGACCACCGGCAACGCAACGTCGCCGGCGCCGCACTCTCCGCGCGCGGGCCGCCCCGGGCACCCACGGGTGTCCGGGGCGGCCCGGCGCCCTGGGGGCCGGCCGCTCGGCGGCGGCGTCAGTAGGTGGTGATGCCGGGGTCGGAGAGGCCGGGGGCGCCGGTCTCGACGTGGCCGGCGAGGCGGCGCACGAAGTCGCCGGTGCCGCTGGAGGTGACGGTCACGTCGTACCAGTGGCGGCAGGCGCTCAGGTCGACGATGTACGCGAGGGTGGTGCCGCGACGGACCGTGACGGTCTGCGGCGTGCCGCCGTAGGCGTTGGCCACCGTGAGGACGGCGTCGGCGCCCGTGTTGGTGAAGGTCAGATCGAGGTTGCCGGTGGTCGGGTTGTGGCGGGCGGTGACCTCGGGCCCGGCGGTCGTGCCGGGGTTGCGGAAGCGGCGCAGGAAGCCGTTGGGTCCGTGGACGGTCAGGTCGGTGACGCCCTTGGAGTACGTGGTGTTCCACGCGTCCGAGATCGTCTTGCCCGCCTCCGCGGTGTACGTCCACGGTCCGTCGGTGCGGTTGGGCGAGGTCACCAGGAACTGGGCGCCCGCCGAGCTGCCCGCGCTGAAGGTGAGGCGGTACTTGCCGGTGGCGGTGTCGGCCGAGCCGTCCACGTACGGCGCGTACTTCAGCGGGCGGGTGGGCCTGGCGCCCGGCTCCTGCTTCGGCATGGTGCCGGTGGCGGGCGGGGTGGGCACGTAGTCCGGGTGCCGGACGCGGTCCGGCGGGAGGTAGGCGGCGGTGGAGGGCAGCGTCGCCGGCGTCGCGTTGGACGCGGTGAAGTCGAAGGCGGAGGTCAGATCGCCGCAGATCGCACGCCGCCAGGGCGAGATGTGGGGCTCCGCCACGCCGAAGCGGCGCTCCATGAACCGGATGATCGAGGTGTGGTCGAAGGTCTCCGAGCAGGCGTAGCCGCCGGTGCTCCACGGGGAGACGACGAGCATCGGCACCCGCTGGCCGAGACCGTACGGCCCCGCGGAGTAGCCGATGCTGCCGGCGTACTGGTCGGCGGTGGTCGCCACGGTCGACAGGCCCTGGGAGGCGGAGGCGGGCGGGAACGGCGGCACCACGTGGTCGAAGAAGCCGTCGTTCTCGTCGTAGGTGATGAACAGCGCGGTGCGGGCCCACACGTCGGGGTTGGAGGTCAGCGCGTCCAGCACCTGCGAGATGTACCAGGCACCGTAGTTCGCCGGCCAGTTGGGGTGCTCGGTGAAGGCCTCGGGGGCGGCTATCCAGGAGACCTGCGGCAGCGTGCCGACCTGGACGTCGCGCCGCAGGAGGTCGAACAGGCCGTCGCCCGCCTTGGCGTTGGTGCCGGTGCGGGCCTTGTCGTACAGCGGGCAGCCGGGCTTGGCGTTGCGGTAGTTGTTGAAGTACAGGAGCGAGTTGTCGCCGTAGTTGCCGCGGTAAGCGTCGCCGATCCAGCCCCACGAGCCGGCCGCGTCCAGGCCGTCGCCGACGTCCTGGTAGATCTTCCAGGAGATCCCGGCCTTCTCCAGCCGCTCGGGGTAGGTCGTCCAGCTGTACCCGGCCTCCTGGTTGCCGAGGACCGGGCCGCCTCCGGTGCCGTCGTTGCCGGTGTACCCCGTCCACATGTAGTAGCGGTTGGGGTCGGTGGAGCCGATGAACGAGCAGTGGTAGGCGTCGCAGAGGGTGAAGGCGTCGGCGAGCGCGTAGTGGAACGGGATGTCGTCGCGGGTCAGGTACGCCATGGTGGTGGCCGTCTTGGCCGGGACCCACTGGTCGTACTTGCCGTTGTTGAACGCCTTGTGACCACCGGCCCAGTCGTGGTTCAGGTCCTGGATGAACTGCATCCCCAGGTTGTTGGCCTGGGGCCGGAACGGCAGCACCTCCTTCTTGGCGGCGTCCGTCTGGTGCCACACCGACTTGCCGCTCGGCAGGGTCACCGGGCGGGGATCGCCGAAGCCGCGGACGCCCTTCATCGTTCCGAAGTAGTGGTCGAACGAACGGTTCTCCTGCATCAGCACGACGATGTGCTCGACGTCCTGGATGGTGCCGGAACCCCCGGCCGGGGCGATGGAGGCGGCTCGCGCGATGCTCTGCGACAGCGACGAGAACGCGGCGGTCGCGCCGGCGAGTTGGAGGAAGCGGCGACGGTTCAGCTCTGCCATGGGTGGATTGACCTCTGCATGTCATGAGGGTGGAGGACGGCCTCCCCAAGGACAGCGGCTGCGGGGTACCGTCCGGCGGACCGTTCATGACTGCCCGCTGTACGCCCGGCGAACGCATCGAGTTGTACGGACATGTGGTGGCGGATCACCTCGTCGCTCCGCCCTCGCCGGCGCCGGGTCCGCGCATGCTCGCCCTGCTCCGGTTTCCGCCCCGCCCTGCTCCGGCCTCCGGGCGGAGGCCGGAGCAGGACGGGTTCCCGTGACGGGTACGGAGGCCGGTCAGGCGGGCTTCTGGCAGAGCAGCGCGTACGGCCGCGAGGCCCAGAGTTCGTACCAGGGCTGGCTGTAGGCCACGCCGGCGACGAACTCGCCGTCGGCGCACTGCCCCTTCGAGTAGCGGTACGCGAAGTCACCGCCGCCGGCCGCCGCCGGCCGGTTGTCGCCCTTGTCGAACCAGACCGTGCGGACCGAAGTACTCAGCGGAGCAGCCGACTTGGCGCACAGGACGCCGATGGAGCGGCCGTTGCGGCTGTACCCGGTCGCGACGTGGCCGGCGGGGCACTGCGCCTTGGTGTAGCCGTACGCCCAGTCGGTGGTCACGTACGTCTCGTCGTGCACGACGGCGGACGCGTGGCCCGCGTCCCACGGGTCGGCCGTGGTGGCGCTGGTGGCGTTGGTGGCGTTGGTGCACAGGCCGCGGTCGCTGCCGTGGCTGAGCCCGATCAGCCGGCTGCCGTCCGGGCACGAGGCCTTGCGGGCTCCCGGGTCCCAGTCCGGCCGGGTCTTCAGGTAGGCGGAGCGGTTGTCGTCGCCCGCGCTGGAGTCGAGCTGGGCCCAGACCGGCGAGCCCGTCGGGGCCTGGCCGACGCTCTGCGAGGTGATCGGCCACTCGCGGTGGAAGGCGAGGAACGGCAGCTCCTTCTCCAGGACCGGAGTCCCGAGGACGGCGAGGCGGGCCATCAGCGCACCGTCGATGTCGAGGCCGCCGTAGAGGTCGAGCGTGCCGTTGACGCTGGGCGTCGCGCCGCCGAGGACGACCGAGCCGTTCACCGCGGTCCGCAGATAGGGCTCGATGGAGGCCTTCACGCCGACCGCGTCGTAGAGGGCGATGGAACCCTCGGCCAGCAGGCCGGTCCGCACGGAGGCGTTGCCGCTGAGGGCGAGGCGCAGCGGGGAGACGGTGGACGTGCCGGGCTCGGTGGTGGTGGTCCAGCCCTGGCCGCCGGCGTAGTCGGAGTGCACGCCCCAGTGACCGTCGTACGACTGCTCGGCGTCGATCGTCACCGTCCCGTCCGCACTGATGGCGGCGGACAGCGTGAGGTTCAGGTTGATCACGACCGGCAGCGGACCGACCATCACCACCGGGCTGGCGCCGAGCTTGGCGAGCGGGATCTTGACGGAGGCGCCGGCAGCGAGGTTGGTGCCGCTGACGTGCCAGTCGGCGTGGGCGCCGAGGTCGAAGCCGACCCGGGCCTGCTGGGGCGCGAGGACGCCGAGGCCGCCCTGGTAGGAGAAGCTCACGGCGGGGTCGATCCGGACCGAGCCGGACAGCCGGACCGAGGAGCCGTTGGGCAGCGGGACGGTGGCGTCGGCGCTCAGGCCGAGACCGCTCGTGATGGTGCCCCGGCCGCTGGTCGGGCCTATGTCGACGGACGCCTTGAGGCCCTCGACCTGCGGCGCGACCCGGATCGAGGCGGGGTCGACCGGAGCCTTGAGGCTGGTGTTGGCGTCACCGAGCAGTTCCGGGAGGGTCGCCGGGCGGGTGGTGACGGCGACCGTCCCGTCGGTGGCCTCCTTCACCCCGGTGACGGCGACCAGGGCGCCCTGCGGGGCGGCCGGCGTGGGCGGACTGTCGATCAGCCGGCCGGGCTGGACGTCGGCCGTCGAGGTGCCGGGGGTGGCGGCGTTCCCGGCCGCATTCCCGGTCGCATTCCCGGTCGCGTTCCCGGCCGCGGTGAGCACGGCGTCGCCGGTCCTCGGGTCGTAGGAGGTCAGCGCCAGCGCGGGTGCGCCGGTGGGCGTGGCGGGGGCGGCGGGCGCGGCGGGCGCGGCGGCCCCGGCGGACTCGCCCCCCTCGGCCGGGGTCGCCACGGTGGCGGTTGACACGCCGTCGGCCGCGGGCGCCAGAGTCGCCGCAGTGGCGGGAACATCGGCCGGGGCGGTGGCTGTGGCCGTGGCCGGGGCGGTGGCGCCCGCCACAGGGGCGGGTGCCGCCACGGCGACGTCCAGGGTGAAGCCGGAGAAGACGAGCAGAGCGCTGGTCGCGGCGGCAGGGAATAAGAGCTTGCGTTTGGCCACGTGAGGTCCTTCCGGGTCGGCGGAGGTCTGATGCTGTGCAGCCAAGTCTTTCGGGAGCTGCTTACCCAGGACCTCGCACCAACCAAAGCCTCCCCGGACGCATCGTGAACTTCCCGTGTCCGCTTCGAAGTCGAACCATCCACCGGTACGGCACAGGCCGGCGGGGGCGGGCGCGGGCGGGCGGGGTGGGCGCTCACCTGATCGCCCGTCAGTTCCGCCGTGCAACCGGCCGCCCGCAGCCGCCGTCGTCCCGGCCGGCGATGCCGACAGCCAGAGGCGAGCCGGCCTCGGCCGACGGTCGTCCGGGCGATCAGGGTCACCCGGCCATCAGGGTCGTACGACGAGCCCTCCGTGCGGCCCCGGTCGAGGCGGGGACCGTACGGAGGGCTCGGCGTTCCACGGCGCAGCCGATCGGCGGCCCCGAGAGGTGGATCAGCCCAGGATGGCGGGGTCCTCGGCGAGTTCGGCGAGCAGGGCGTCCAGCTTCGCGCGGTCGACCGAGGGCATCACGAAGACGTGCACGTAGCTGCGGCGGGTCGACTCGTCGCCCGGGACGAGCAGCACGTCCTGCGAGGACAGCGACCACTTCGCCACCAGCTCGGCGCTCGGCTTGCGGAACCGCACGGTGACGGCGCCCGGGGTGCGGGCCGGCCAGAGGGCGACGCCGAGCTCCTGCTCCATGGCCAGCAGGCGCCGCTCCAGGTAGTCGGCGAGCTCCTGCGCGGTCCGGATCCGGTCGACCTGGTCCTGGTAGGAGTGGCGGGACAGGTGGTCCCAGATGATCAGCGGGGAGAACCCGTTGCGGGAGCCGGCGAAGGTGGTGTCGGGCGCGCCTATGTAGTCCGGCTGGGACGGCGGCGAGATCTGGTACTTCACCTTCGTCATGTAGATGCCGCAGGGCCACGGCGCGCCGGCCCACTTGTGGCCGCTCATCGCGATCGAGGAGACCATGTCGACCTCGCCGGCCCCGGTGGTGGGCAGGGCCAGTCCGAAGTCGAACTCCGGCAGCTCCGCCTCCGGCGTCCAGCCGTACGCCGGGTCCTGGGAGGCCATCCGCAGGAACGGCGCGTAGCCCGCGCCGAGCGCGCCGTCCACGTGGATCCAGAAGCCGCGGCGCACGTCGACCAGCGGCTGCCCGGTGTGCGGGTCCGTCCCGTACACCACCTCGCGCCGCAGCAGGCCGTGCCGCTCGAAGATCGGCAGCAGGCGCTCGCAGACCGTCCGGACGTCGTCGTGGGCGCCCTTGAAGGTGCTGCCGAGGTTGAGGTTGACGAAGACCGGGTGCCCCTTGGCGGCGAAGAACTCGACCAGCACGGCGAGCGCGTCGACGTCGATCTCGCCCGGGCCGTCCCACGAGTACCCGGACAGGCCCGGGCGGGACGGCACCTCGGCCGGCCACTCGCGGCGCCCGGTGGCCGGGTCGACCAGCGGGCACTCGTCCGGGTACAGCTCCAGGCCGACGGCCTGGAAGGTCTCGACGGCCAGCACGCGGACGGCCTTGGCGAAGGAGTAGTGGGTGTCCTCGGAGTAGAAGGCCACCGGGCGGTGGGCATTCGGGTTGTGCCGGTCGGGCGCGGCCTGGACGTAGCGCACCTCGTCGCGGGGGGCGGCCGGCGGGTGGATCAGCGCCTTGCCGCTGAGGTAGTCGCGGGCGTTCCAGAGCGCGTACATGTTGCCCTCGGTCGAGCCCATGGACAGCATGTAGCCCCAGTACGACTCGGGGTCGGCGGGGTCGTGCGGGCGCTTCGCGTGCCACAGCTCCGCGTAGTAGTCGAGGACGGCGCGCTCGACGACCTTGGTGTTCGGCTTGTAGCCGCCGCTCTGGAACGGGTCCCCGAGGTTGTTGATGTTGTTCGGCATGAACCGGGCCAGGTCCAGCGCGGTGCCCTGCATGTCCTGGGTCGCCTGGTAGCCGACCAGGTGCTTGCGCTTGCGCGTCAGGTACTCGTCCACCGTGTCCAGCGCGCGCAGCCGCTGGGCGTCGTCCAGTCCGGCTGCGGGGAGCACGAAGTCCCCGCCGTCCAGCTCCGGGCCCGGGTCGACGGCGGTCGCGGCGGTGGTCGCGGGCGCGGTCGCAGGCGCGGCGAAGGTGGCGGTCGGGCTCATGGGCGGGGCACTCCGGGCGTGGTGGGGAGGTCGAGGGGCGTTCGCCGCCCGCGCCCAGGATGGAACTCTCCAGCGATTCTGGGAAGCTCCTCCGAACAAGATTCGGTCGAAGGCCGGATGGGTTTGCTCATCGACGGATTCGGCTGGAATCCTGGCGGGCATGCCGAACAATCCGCAGCACCGGCGGACCCCCATCGACGACACGGACCGGGCGATCATCCGCGCCCTCGCCGACAACGCCCGCATCCCGAACAACGCCCTCGCCGAGGCGGTGGGCATCGCCCCCTCCACCTGCCTGGCCCGCGTCCGCGCCCTCCAGGAACGCAACGTCATCCGCGGCTACCGCGCCGAGGTCGACCCGGCGGCCATCGGCCTGCCGCTCCAGGCGATGATCTCGGTCCGGCTGCGCGCCCACACCCGCGAGCAGAACGAGAGCTTCCGCAGCACCGCCCCCGACCTGCCCGGCGTCCTGGCCGTCTTCCACATGGCCGGCTCCGACGACTACCTCCTGCACGTCGGCGTCGCCGGTCCCGAGGCCCTGCGCGACTTCGTCGTCGACCACCTCACCACCCACCCGGCGGTGGCCCAGACCCGCACCAACCTGATCTTCGAGCAGATAGCGGGCCGCCGCTACCTGGGGCACGTCTGACCCTTCCCGCCGGGCACGCGTCGTCTCCCACCGGGCACGCGTCGTCCTGCCGGCGGGCGCACGGCTTCCCGCCGGCGGGAAGCCGGTGCCGCCCCGCCGGGCACCCTCGCGCGGCGATTCGCGAGGGACCGCCGGCATCCCCTTGGCCGTCGATGGCTACGGCCCCCTTCCCTCCACTACCTGAAACGATGGAACGTCCTCGACCGCCCGCGCGGGCCACCAGCCGATCCACCGGCGAGGACCGCCGGAGGAGTCGGACGCCCAGCCATCCCATCCCACGGCGCTGTGCGACGGCACCGCCTGAGTCGGACTCATGCTTCAAGAAATCAACCGACTCAGCCTTAAGGACCGCTTACGGTTACAGGCATTGACGTGTCCAGGCCCGGACGGGAGGGTGACGACCAGGCGGCGCAGTCCGCGCTGCCGGCCCGCCCCCACCACCTCCGGAGCCCCCGTGATCACTCGCCGGACCATGCTCGGCGCCTCCGTCGCGGCCCTGACCGCGCCGGCCCTGTTCGCCCTGTCCCCGACCGCTGACGGCAGTACCACCCCGCAGCGGCTCGACGTCGATCTGGTCAACACCGTGTCGTCCCAGCCGGTTTACGCCTACGTCCTCGGCCTCGACCCGGCCCGGGGCAACAGCTGGGCCTTCCTGCGCTCCGACGGCAGCACGCTCTACCACCCGTCCTCCCCCGCCGCCCCCGGCGCGCCGCTCGGCGCCGACTGTGCCATCGCGCTGGGTGCACCCGGCGGCACCCCGAGGCGGATCCAACTGCCCTACCTCTTCAGCGGACGGATCTACTTCTCCATCGGTCGCGAGCTGGTCTTCCTGGTCAACCCTGGCCCGGGCATCGCGCTGCCCTCGGTGAGCAACCCGAGCGACCCCAACATCGGTACCTCCTACGGGTTCTGCGAATTCACCTACGGGCCGGACCAGTTGTACGCCAACATCAGCTACGTCGACTTCGCCGCCGTCCCGATCGCGTTCGACCTGACCGCCGCCGGGGGACGGCAGAGCGTCCGCGGCCTGCCCGCCGGCGGCCTGGAGTCCGCCGCGAACGCGCTGCGCACGCAGGCCGCCGGCGACGGCGGCGACTGGGCCCGGCTGATCGTCCCCGACTCCGCCGGCCGGACCCTGCGCATCCTCAGCCCCAACACCGCGATCAGCGCCGATCCGTCGCTGTTCAACGGCTACCTGGACGGTTACCTCGCCGCCGTGTGGCAGAAGTACCAGAGCACCGACCTGGTGATCGACACCCAGGCCGGGTGGGGCACCGTCACCGGCCGGGTCAGCAACGGCGTGCTCACCTTCCCCGGAGTCGGCGGCTTCGCCAAGCCCTCCACCGCCGCCGTCTTCAACTGCAGCTCGGCGCCGTTCACCACCGGCAACGACCTGATGGGCAACCTGAGCGCCCGGCTCGCCGCCGCGCTCAACCGCACCACCCTGCTGGAGAATCCGCACCAGCCGGACGGCGAGAACCCGGCCGCCTTCTACACCGCCACGCGCACCAACCACTACGCCCGCATCCTGCACGCGACCAACCCCGACCACCTCGGCTACGCGTTCCCGTACGACGACGTCCACCCGGCCGGCGTGGACTTCGAGGGCAGGGTGCAGTCGGCGAGCCCGACCCTGCTCTCCGTCACCGTCGGAGGCGCCCAGGGCCCGGCCGACCCCGGGCCGTCGCCGCAGCCCGGCGGCGGGACGAGCGCGTTCGGCACCATCCAGGCCGAGTCCCACAGCTCGCAGTCCGGCACCGCACCGGAGACCTGCGGCGACACCGGCGGCGGCCAGGACATCGGCTGGATCGCGAACGGCGACTGGCTCGGCTACGCCGGCGTGGACTTCGGCAGCTCCGGCGCGACCCGGTTCCAGGCCCGGGTCGCCTCCGGCGCCGCCCCCGGGGTCAGCGGCCTGGTCCAGGTCCGGCTGGACAGCCCGACCGCCGCACCGGTCGGCAGCTTCGCCGTCGCCAACACCGGCGGCTGGCAGAGCTGGCGGACGGTGCCCACCGACATCACCCGGACCACCGGCAGGCACACCGTGTACCTCACCTTCACCAGCGGGCAGGGCGCCGACTTCGTCAACCTCAACTGGTTCACGTTCGGCTAGGCACCCCCGCCCGGAGCATCCGGCGGGCCGGAGAGGGACGCCCGCGCTGCGGAACGCGGCCGGGGAGGCCGTTGCGGTCCTCTCGCACGAAGTCGTCCTCGGCAGGCCGAGCCGCCGCAGAGGGACCGCAGCCGCCAGGAGGGCTGTCTGCCGGTGGCCACTGGTCCGCCGGCAGACAGCAGCGATGTTCAGCTGTCGCAGCCCCGGGTAGCCACGAATCCTGTTCCGCCGGACATGCACCGGTGCTCGACTCGGCCAACCCGTCCGGCGTCTCCGGCCGGCCCGACGCCCGCGTCGCGCCCGGTGGGCGGCCATCATGCCGCGATCCCAGGCATACCAAAGACGTCGCTCGTCACAGCAGTTGGTTGAATGCCCGGCCGGCGTCGCCCACGGCCTCGGGGTGGACGTCGCGGGCGGTTCGACCGTCGGTGATCTTCACAGGGCAGCGCTTCATGAACCTGGCTGCACTCATCAGGCCTCCCTGGAATCGATCATCCGGGGAACCGGGAGGCGCTCTACCAGCGGACCGCCGAGATCAGTCCGCCGGGCTGCTCCTCGCGCTGCGGCGGGGTGCTGACCGGGCGGCCGTAGGCGGCACCGCACTCGCGCAGGGTGCGGCTGCGGGCCTCCCAGCCGTGCCCGGCCAGCCAGCCCACCGGGTCGTCGGGCGTCTCCGAAACCCACATGGACGCCGCCGACCCCGGCACGGCATCCACGCCGAAGCGCTCGATCACGCCGCGCGGCCCCAACGTCAGCCCCATCCGACTGCCTGCCGCCGACTGCGCGCCGATCCGGGCCAGCAGCAGCTCCACCTCGTCCTCGGGCAGATAGATCAGCAGCCCTTCGGCGATCCACACGGTCGGCACCGCCGGGTCGTGCCCTGCGGCGGCCAGCGCGGCCGGCCAATCCTCCCGCAGATCCACCGCGACGGTGATCCGCTCGCAGCGTGCGACGGCCCGCTCCCGGCGCAGCACCGAAGCCTTGAAGTCCAGTGGCGCGGCGGTGTCGACCTCGAACAGCCGGGTGCCCTCGGGCCAGTCCATCCGGAAGGCCCGGCTGTCCATGCCGGCACCGAGCAGCACGACCTGCCGGACCCCGGACGCCGAGGCCTGCTGCAACAGGTCGTCGAGGAACTTCGTCCTGATGACGATGGAGAACGACGCGCCCAGCCGACGGCGGCGCGCGGCATCGTCACCGGGTGGCGGCGAGGAGGGCAACAGGCCGCCGGCGGTAGCGAAGGCCTGTGCCAGTGGGTCGCGGAACAACGCGTTCTCCCGCTCGGTCTCCAGCGCCCGCACCCTGGCCACCCGCACCGCCGTGGCCCACACCCCCGACGGCTGCACCCGCTCCTGCTGATCAGTCACCGCGCCAGCCTAGATGATCGATTCCAAGGGGTCCCGATGAGTGGATGACGGTCCCGCCGCCCACCACGGCGACCGCGCCGGCCACCCTGGCCGTTCACGGAGTCCTCCTCAGCGTCGACTACCGGCTGCTGCCGCACGCCGACTGGCAGAGCGGCGTCGGTCACGTGAACGCCGCCGTCGGGTGGGTGCGGGGCAAGCGCGGCCACCCCCTGCGCCGCCCCGCACACCCGCCCGTCCACGCCCGCTGTTGTCGGCGGCCCCCGTTACGGTCGTCCCCATGAACACCGAATCCGCCAGCCGGTACGAGCCGTTGCCCGGACGGGTCGGCCACGTCGCCGCCATCGAGTCGCTCACGCTCGACGGGCGCCGCCACTTCTTCGGCTTCGACCACCGCAACGACCTGGTCGTCTCGCCCCTCATCGACGACCCGGACGCGATGGCCGCGTTCGCCGCCGCCCACCTGCGCCAGAGCGACGGCCCGCACGATCCGGCGTACTGGGCCACGCTGGTCGCCGAGGCCGCCGAGGGCTCCGGCCTGGTCGAGGACGACGCCGAGCGGACGTTCACCACCGACGGCCTGCGCACCGAACTCCCGGAGCCGGGCGGCCATCTGCTCTACCTCCTCGACGCGGTCACCGAGCTCGACGAGGAGGCCGGCCTGCCTGCAGACATCGAGCAGGCCTGCGAGCGCCTGGGCTACCCCGGGCCGGACGACGACGACTTCGCCGACACCGTCGACGACTGCCTGGAGACCGTCATCACCCACGGCCCGCTCCACCACCCCGACGAGTGGACGGTCGTCCGCGGCTGCCTCGCCGCCGCGATCGACACCGTCCCGGACAACTGGGGCCTGCTGTTCGGCCCCCTCGCCGAGGGCCTGGCCCGCACCCACTGAGCCGCCACCCCGGAAGCCGTCACCTCCGGACCACCTCCGGGCCGGACCGGCCGGCGTCACTCGCAGCCCCGCCCGTGCGGCACCGAGCACCACCGCCGTACCAGCACCACCACCGCACCGAGCGCCACCACCGCACCGTTCGGTGGGCCCGTGGGACAGGGCTACGGGGCGCTCACACCTCCGCCGACACTGATCAGTCCGGTCTCGTAGGCGGCCACCACGGCCTGCGCCCGGTCCCGGAGGCCGAGCTTGGCCAGGACACGGGCGACGTGCGTCTTGACGGTCGCCTCCGAGAGCTGGAGCCGGGCCGCCAGTTCGGCGTTGCTCAGCCCTCGGCCGAGCAGGCCCATGACCTCCAGCTCCCGGGGTGTCAGCGCGGCCAGCGAACGGTGCAGTGACGCCGTGTCGCAGTCGCGGCGGGCGAAGCGTTCGACCAGACGACGGGTGATGGCCGGGGCCAGCAGGGCGTCGCCGGTGCGCACCAGGTGGACGGCGGCGGTGAGGTGCTCCGGGCTGACGTCCTTGAGCAGGAAACCGCTCGCGCCCGCCGAGAGCGCGGCGTAGACGTAGTGGTCCAGGTCGAAGGTGGTCAGGATGAGCACCCGGGGGCCGTCGGTCGCATCCGTGACGATGCGCCGGGTGGCCTCCAGGCCGTCCATGTCCGGCATCCGGATGTCCATCAGCACGACGTCGGGCCTCGTGCGGCGGACGGCTTCGACGGCCTCGACACCGTTGGCGGCCTCGGCCACCACCTCGATGCCCTCGGACATCAGGATCAGCCGGAAGCCGGTGCGCACCAGCACCTGGTCATCGGCCACCACGACGCGCAGCGGCTCGGTCACGGGCCCTCCAGGGGTATCAGCGCGCGGACCCGGTAGCCACCGCGCGGACGCGGTCCGGTCTCCAGGGTGCCGCCGTGGACGGCGAGGCGTTCGCGCAGGCCGATCAGCCCGCGTCCGCCACCGGTGGCCGCGGCGGCGCCGGGACGGCCCCCGGTGTCGGTGATCTCCACCCGAAGCCGCTCGGCGGTGTACTCGACGCTCACCTCGGCGGTCGCGCCGCCAGCATGCTTGATCGTGTTGGTCAGCGCCTCCTGCACCACGCGGTAGGCGGCCAGTTCGACCCCCGGCGGCACCGCGCGCGGAGGCCCCAGCACCGTCAGCTCCACCGGCTGTCCGGCCCGCCGGACGCCGTCGACCAGGGCATCGAGCCGGTCCACGCCGGGCTGGGGTACCAGGTCCGCCGCGGCGTCGGGACCGTCGGAGTCCATCGTCAGCAGGCCCATCACCTGGCGCAGTTCGGTCATCGCCGCCCGGCCGCCGCTCTCCACGGCGAGCAGGGCCTCACGGGCGAGGTCGGGCTTGCTGTCCATGATCTTGCGGGCGGCGCCCGCCTGAATGACCATCACCCCGACGTTGTGGGTCACCACGTCGTGCAACTCTCGCGCGATCCGCGCCCGTTCGTGCTCCACCGCCCGGTTCAGGGCCTCGACCTGCCCCCGCTCCAGGGCCAGGAGCCGTTCCCGCTGCTCGTCGACCCGGCAGCGCCACTGCCGGATCTCGTACGCCACCGCGAGCACCGGGATCAGCACGAGCAGCGCGACCACGCCGTTCGGGAACTCCGGCAGCTTCGCGCCGGTGAACAGCACCACCAGCCCGGCCGCCGCCACCGGCAGACTCGCCAGGGTGGCCGCCCGCTGGACGCAGTGCACGGTGGCGCTGTGGATCGCCACCAGGCAGACGACCCCTTCCCAGTACCCGAGGTCCCCGGAGAGCCGCCCCACCGGCACGGCGAGGACCAGCACGGCCCACAGCACCGCCAGCGGGAAGCGGCGCCGGAGCACCAGCGGCAACGGCGCGAGGAGCGCCAGGAGCGGCCGGCCGAACCAGCCGACCGGACCGTCGATGATCAGAACGTACCGGGCGCCCACCAGCGTCAGGACCACTGCCAGCGCCGCGTCGGACCATCGGCCGCCGCGTGGGGTCGGGCGTGGTGGGAGGAACCTCGTCACCGGACGATTGTGGCGGACCCCGCCGTCCCGGCGCATCCTTCCCCGTGATCATCCGCCTGCGACTTTCGGATACATCGCAAGGATGACACCGGGCGGCATGCTCCCGGTGAGGTACGCGAATTGCCCCGCCGGAGCGACGTGCCCGGCAGGCCCTCGGCGCCAGGCTTCACACCGTCACACAGCAGCGGACCGAGGGAGAAGACCCATGACCGTGCCCGTGATCGAGTTGACCGGTGTGAGCCGCCGGTACGACGAGGGGCCGCCGGCCCTGGACGCCGTGTCGCTGACCGTGGAGGCCGGGGAGTCGGTGGCGGTCCTCGGACCCTCCGGCAGCGGCAAGTCCACCCTGCTCAATCTGATCGCCGGCCTGGACCGGCCCTGCGCGGGCACGGTCACGGTGGACGGCGTCCGGGTGGACCGGCTGGGCGAGGCCGGCGCCGCCCGCTACCGCCGGGCCAAGGTCGGCATGGTGTTCCAGTTCTTCAACCTGCTGGACGACCTGACGGTGACCGAGAACGTGATGCTCCCGGCCGACCTGGCCGGAGTGGAACGTGCCGAGGCGCGCCGCCGCTCGGCGGAGCTGCTCGACGTGCTCGGGATCGCCCGCCACGCGCGCGCCCACCCGTCCCGGCTGTCAGGAGGGGAGCGCCAGCGGGTCGCAGTGGCCCGCGCCCTGATGAACCGTCCGGCCCTCCTGCTGGCCGACGAGCCGACCGGTGCGCTGGACTCCGCCTCCGGCGAGGACGTCGAACACCTGCTCACCCGACTGAACGAGGACGGCCAGACCATCGTCACCGTCACCCACGACCTGGCGCTGGCGCGCGCCTGCGCGACCCGCACCATCAGCATCGTGGACGGCCGGATCGCCACCGACACCCGGACGGAGGCCGTCCGGTGAAGGGGGTCGGACGGGTGGTGCGGTCGGGCGTGCGCCGCCGGAGGGTTCAGACGGTGGTGATCGTGCTGGCCACGGTGATCGCGGTGACGGCGTCCGTCCTCGGCGGATCACTGCTGGTGGCCTCCGGCGCGCCCTTCGACCGGGCCTTCGCCGCGCAGCGCGGGGCCCATCTGACGGCCGAGTTCGACGCCGCCCTGGCCACCGGGCCACAGCTCCGGGAGACCGCCCGGGCGGCCGGCGTCACGACCGCCGCAGGCCCGTTCCGCACCACGACGGTCGACCCGCAGGCGGACGTCGGCCTTCCCGCCGGTATGTCCCTGCCGCCGCTGCGGATCGTCGCCCGGGCCGACCCGGACGGCCCGGTCGACCGCGTCACGCTGCTCCGGGGAAGCTGGCCGGCGGGCCCCGGCCAGATCGTCCTGTCCGTCGACTACGACAGCCCCGTCGGGGAACTGGGCACGGTGCTGCGCCTCCCCGGACTCCCCGGCGGTCCCGCGCTCACCGTCGTCGGCTTCGCCCGCTCGGTCGGCCGCAGCGGCGACGGCTGGGTCGCACCGTCCGGCATCACCGCGCTGACCGGCCCCGGCACCACCGGCGGCTACCAGATGCTCTACCGCTTCGCCGCCGCGGACACCGAGGCCCGGATCGCCGCCGACCGGGCCACCCTCACCGCGGCAGCCCCGGCGGGGGCGCTGCGCGGCACGCAGTCCTGGCTCACCACCAAGCAGGGCTCCGACCGCAACACCGCGCTGTTCGTGCCCCTGCTCATCGCCTTCGGCCTGCTCGGCGTCCTGATGTCGCTGCTGATCGTCGGCGTGGTCGTCGCCGGGGCGGTCGGTACGGCCACGCGGCGCATCGGCATCCTCAAGGCCGTCGGTTTCACCCCGGCCCAGGTGGTGCGCTCCTACGTCGGCCAGGCGCTGATCCCCGCGGCGGCCGGCACCGCACTGGGCGTCGTCGCAGGCAACGCCCTGGCCGTCCCGGTGCTCTCCGCCACCGCACAGGTCTACGGCACCACCGGCACGGTCGTGGCGCCGTGGGTCGATCTCGCCGTCGTGGCGGGCGCGCTCGGCCTGGCGGCCCTCACCGCGTGGGCCGTCGCACTGCGGGCCGGCCGGCTGCGCACCGTCGACGCACTCGCCGTCGGCCGGACCACGCGCGGCGGACACGGGAGGCGCGTCACCCGGCTGACCGCCCGGCTCCCGCTCCCCGGCCCGCTCGCCCTCGGCCTCGCGCTCCCGTTCGCACGCCCCGCGCGGGCGGCCGGGATGCTCGCGGCGATCGTGTTCGGCACCGCCGCAACCACCTTCGCCGTCGGCATCACCGCCACGACGAACTGGGTGCAGACCGCCAAGAACCACGACTCCGGCGACGTCGCCGTACACCTTCTCCCCCGGCCCGGCACTTCGTCGCCCACCAGCGATCCCGCCACCCTGGCCACCGCGGTCGAACGGGCGGTCAACGGCCGGGCGGAGACGGGGTCGTACTACAGCGTCGGGCAGACGGAGGTGACCGTCGCGGGCGTGGCCGGCACCACCAGGGTCTTCGCGTTCGACGGTGACGCCTCCGGGGCCGGCTACCGGATGGTCTCCGGACGCTGGTTCCGGAGCCCCGGCGAGGCCGTCGCCCCGTCCACCTTCCTGACCGCGGCCGGCGCGCGGGTCGGGGACACCGTCCGGCTGGAGGACCACGGCCGGACGGTCCCCGTCCGGATCGTCGGCGAGGTCTTCGACCCGCACGCACAGACCAACGAAGTCCTCGCCCACGCCGCGACGTTCACCGACGTGGCGCCCCGCGGCTACTACGTCACCGTGCGGCAGGGCAGCGACGTCGCCCGCTACCTCGACGGGCTGAGCGCGGAGCTCACACCGCTGGGCGTCACCGTCGGGACCGGCCGGGGCACGGGGTCGAGCGACGTGATCGCCGCCCTCGACACGCTGACCGCCCTGCTCACCCTGATGCTGGTCGCGGTGGCGGGCCTGGGGGTGCTCAACACCGTCGTTCTCGACACGCACGAGCGCGTCCGTGAGATCGGCATCGCCAAGGCGCTCGGCATGACGCCCGGTCAGACCGTCGCGATGGTCATGGCATCGGTCACCCCCGGCGGACTGGTCGGCGGCGCCATCGGGCTGCTCGCGGGCGTCGCGCTGCACGCGGTCACCGCGCCGGCCATGGGACACCACGCCGGGCTGCACCTCCCCGGCGCGGCCGTCCACGTCTTCCCGGCGGCGGAGCTCGCCATGCTCGGCGCAGGCGGCCTGGTGATCGCCGTCGTCGGCGCGCTGCTGCCCGCCGTCCGGACCGCGCGCGCCCGTACGGTCACGGCGCTGCGCACCGAGTGACGTCCGAGGTCGGCGGGCGACCGCGATCCGGGCCTCCGCGGTGCACGGCGTGCGAGCACCCGCTCGCTCGCAGCGCCTTCCGGCAGGCCACCCGACGGTGTCCCCCGTCGTGAGCCGGAACGTCTCCGGCGCCACCCTGCGCACCGGCTCCCCTCCCGTCCGTCGGGCGCCACAGTACGCGGCCGTACCGACGCTCGGTCCGGAGCCGAGCCCCGAACAGCACGCCGCCCCGCCCCGGACGGGCATCCGGGCCGCTCGTCCCGTCGGCCGGGCCACGCCGTCAGGCACGACGGTGGTGGGCGGGGCCGGCAGGACGGGCCCGCCCACCCGGTCGGCCTTGACAGCGGCGTCGGCCGGACGTAGATCGGAAGGCATGAGTCGGTACGAGCCCGCGGAGCAGGCAGGACCGCATACCGGGGCCACCTCGGCCCGCCCGGACGCGGGCGCCGCGGCGGGAGTCGGCCGTCCCGGGCACGCGGCCGGTGCGGCGGCGGCCGGCAGTCTGCAGGCGGAATGCGAGGACGCCCTGGTGACGGCCGTGGTCAAGGCCGTCGGGGAGAGCGCCGCCCACGCCGGCAGCGTCTTCCTCCGCTCCCGGGACGGCCGCTCGATCGTACTGGCGGCCACGTGCGGCACACCGCCCTCCCTGCTCGGCGGCTGGTGGCTCATCCCGGTCAACAGCCCTCTTCCGGTGGCGGTGGCCTACCGATCGGGCCGGACGGTCCACCTGGCCGACGCCGAGGAGACGATGCGGCGCTATCCCCAGCTCTCGGTGGCCCTGCCGTACCGGTTCGGCTCGGCGTCGGTGCCGGTCAGGGCGGGGCCGGAGAGCCTGGGGGCACTGGCGGTGGTGTGGGCGGCGACACCCGGGCACGCGGGGCTGTCGAAGGCCCAGCTCCGCCACCTGCGGACCATCGCCAACCACCTCGGCGCCACCCTCACCGACCTCCGGTCCCGCGGAGGCACCCCCGAGTACGACGCCACCACGGTCCCCCTCCAGGTCCCGGCTCCCGACGTACCGGCGGTGCGGGTCGGCCTCTTCGACTGGCGGCTCGACACCGGGGCCGTGGTCGCCGACGACGAGCTGTGCGCGATCTTCGGCCTCGCGCCCGGCGCGTTCGACGGGCGGGCCGAGACGCTGGCCTCCCGGCTCCACCCCGGCGACCGGCTCTCGCTCCGGGCCGCGGCCCGCGCGGCCATCACGGACGGGAGGGTCCTCGCCCGGCGACTGCGCGTCCGCACGGCGGAGGGGTACCGCACCGTGGAGCTGTGGGGTCGCGTACCGGAGGCACCCGGGAGGGAGGTCCGCTCCCACCTGGTCGGGAGCGTGCTCGACGCCGGGGCCGGCGCCGCGGCCGTCACGGCGGTGGAACGGCTCCGGGACGGGCTCTTCTCCCTCGCCCCGGACGGCCAGGTCACCTATGCCAATCGCAGTCTTGAGCAGTTGCTCGGGGTGCCCGGCCCGGAGCTGCTCGGCCGCTGCCTCTGGGACGTCCTCCCCTGGCTGTCCGATCCCACCTACGAGGACCGGCACCGGGCCGCGATGGTCTCGCAGCAGCCCACCACCTTTCTGGTCTGCCGCCCGCCGGACCGGTGGCTGGCCTTCTCCCTCCATCCGGACGCGAACGGGGTGACCGGCAGAGTGGTGCCCTCCGGCCCCCCGCAACCGCCGTCGGCAGCGGCCGGGCCACCGGTGGGCTCCGAGGAACCGACCGGTGCTCCACCCCCTCCCGGGCCCGGGCATTCCGCCCCCGGCCGGCCGACGGCCCGGACCGCACCCGCGCGCCTCGGCGCCATCTACCGCATGATGCAGCTCGGCAGCGCGCTGACCGAGGCGGTCACCATGGACGAGGTGTGCGAGGTCGTCGCCGACCAGCTCCTGCCGGCCTTCGGCGGACAGCACCTGGCCGTCTACGTGATCGAGGAAGGCCGGCTGCACCTGCGCTTCCGGACCGGCCACCACGACCGTTTCCTGCACCGGCTGGAAGGCAGACCGCTCAACGCCCCGCTGCCCGGAACGCAGGCGCCCGCTTTCGGCGTGCCCCTGTTCATCGAGTCCCCGGGGGATCCCGTCGACGCCTTCCCGGCCGACTCCGTGGAAGGCGTCGGGGCCTGGGCCTACCTGCCGCTCATCGCCTCCAACCGTCCCGTCGGCGCCTGCATCCTCGGCTTCGACGACATCCACCACCTCACCACCAAGGACCGCGGCATCCTGACCGCGCTCAGCGGCCTGATCGCCCAGGCACTCGAACGCGCCCGCCTCTACGACGCGAAGTCCGCGCTCGCCCACGGCCTGCAGACCGCGCTCCTGCCCCACCGCCTGCCCGTCCTGCCGGGCATCCGCACCGCCGGCCGGTACCTGCCCGGCACCAGCGGGATGGACATCGGCGGCGACTGGTACGACGTGATCCCCACCGGTGACGGGGTGGCCCTCGTGGTCGGGGACGTCGAGGGCCACAACATCGCGGCAGCCGGCACCATGGGCCAACTGCGCAGCGCGGTGAGGGCTTTCGCCACGGCCGGTCACTCACCCGGCGCCGTCCTGGCCGGCACCAACCGGATCCTGGTCGGCCTCGACCCCGGACTGCTCGCCAGCTGCTGCTACATCCGCGTCGAACCGGGCACCGACCGCGCCTACGCCGTCCGCGCCGGGCACTGCCCGCCCCTGCTGCGCCGCCCCGACGGCAGCACGGACGTCCTGGAGCTGGCAGGCGGCCCGCTCCTCGGTGTCGACGGCACCAGCACCTATCCCGAGACCCGGCTGGACCTTCCCCGCGGGTCGATCCTCGCCCTCTACACCGACGGCCTCGTCGAGGAACGCGGCAGCGACATCGATCTGGGCATCGACGACCTGCGGGCCTCGCTGGCCCACGCCCGCGCCGGAGACCTCGAGGAACTCGCCGACCAACTGCTGCGGAAGGCCCGACGCTCCCCGCGCCGCTCCGACGACATCGCCCTGCTGCTCACCGCCTACCACCCCGAGTAGGGACGGTGCCTCCGCCCCGGGTGGGGACGTGACTCGCGCCCCGAGTGGGAACCGCCGCCGACACCGCGGACTCGGACCGAATACCGGTACCGGGGCCTTCCGGCGGCCACCATGGGAGCGTCCGCGTTCTCCGGCTGCTGTCGAGGTGCCCACGTGACTGGCATGACGAGGCTCGTCCCCGTGTCGCTGCGCGGGTACCGGCGGGCGTGGCTGGGCCGCGACGTGCTCGCCGGGGTGGCCCTGTCCGCGGTCGCGATCCCCGAGGTCATGGGGTACACCTCGATCGCCGGCATGCCCATCGTCACCGGCCTGTACACACTGATCCTCCCGGCGGTCGCGTTCGCCCTGCTGGGCTCGTCGAAGCTGCTCGTCGTCGGCGCGGACTCCGCCACCGCGGCGATCCTCTCCGCCGGGCTGCTCGGGCTGGGTGTGAACGGTCTCGTCCCGGGCTCGCCGCAGTGGGTCGGGCTGGCCGGATTGACCGCCCTCCTGTCGGGCGCCATCCTGGCCGTCGCGCGCCTGCTCCGGCTGGGCTTCCTCGCCGACTTCCTGTCGGCCGCCGTGCTGATCGGGTTCCTGACGGGTGTCGGCGTCCAGGTGTCGACGGCTCAGATTCCCGACCTGCTCGGCATCCCCGGCGGCCGCGGCAACTGGTTCCAGCAGCAGTGGTCCTGGATGTCACGCCTCGACGAGGTCTCCTGGCGCACCTTCGCCTTCGGCGCCGCCACCATCGTGATCATCGTGGCCTTCAAACGGTTCCTGCCCCGGTTCCCCGGTTCCATCGTGGCGGTGGTCGTGCTGATCGCCGTGTCCACGGCGACGGACGCCTCCGGC
Source organism: Kitasatospora sp. RG8 (assembly GCF_017813315.1). Lineage (NCBI taxonomy): Bacteria > Bacillati > Actinomycetota > Actinomycetes > Kitasatosporales > Streptomycetaceae > Kitasatospora > Kitasatospora sp. RG8. The sequence continues at coordinate 108,557 of NZ_JAGIYX010000020.1, read as the reverse complement.
CACGGGGTCGCGGTCGTCGGTGCCGTCGAGGGCGGCTTCCCGCCGTTCGGCCTGCCGTCCGGGCTGGCCCCCGGCGACGTGTCCGCGGTCTTCACCGTGGCGGTCTCCTGCTTCGTCATGATCCTGGCGCAGAGCGCGGCCACGTCGCACAGCTTCGCGACCCGCCACGGCGACCGCGTCGACGTCGACCGCGACCTGGTCGGCCTTTCGGTCGCCAACATCGCCGCCGGGCTCAGCGGGACCTTCGTCGTCAACGGCTCCCCGACCAAGACGGAGATCCTCGACCAGCAACGCGGCCGGACGCAGGTCGCCAACCTCACGATGGCGCTCATCTCGCTCCTGGTCGCGCTGGTCTTCACCGGTCTGCTGGCCGACATGCCGCTCGCGACGCTGGCCGCGATCGTGTTCCTGGTGGGCCTCGACCTCATCGACCTGCGCGGTCTCCGCCAGATCCGCACCCGGCGCCGCAACGAGTTCGTCGTGGCCGTCGCGACCGCCTTCGCGGTGTTCGGCATCGGCGTCGAGCAGGGCGTCCTGCTGGCCCTCGCGCTGTCCCTGTTCGAGGTCATCCGCCGGGAGTACCGGCCCAAGGACTTCGTCGTCGGCGTCACCGGCGAGGGCGTGCCGACGTACACGGCCGCCGGGCCCGGGATCGAGAGCGCGCCCGGCCTGATCGTCTTCCGGTTCAACGCGGAGCTCTTCTACGCGAACGCGAGCCGCTTCGCCGACGAGGTCACGGCCCTCGTCGACAACGCGCCCGATCCGGTCCGCTGGCTGGTGCTCGACGCCGCGGGCATCGCCGACGTCGACTACTCCGCCGGGATCCGCCTCCACGGCCTGCTCGACTTCCTCGCCGTGCGCGGCGTCACGTTCGTCCTCGCGCGTCCCGACTCCGCCCTGGTGGACACCCTGAAGGTCTACGAGCTCTGGCAGCGGATCCCGCCCGAGAACGTCTTCGGCAACCTGATCGACGCCGTCCGGGCGTATCCGGACGGCGGGCCCCCCGACGCGCCGCCGGACGCGCCGCCCGAGGAGCCGCCGGTCGGGTGAGGCCCGGTCCGGGAGAAGCCCTCGGCGTCCGCTGCGGCCACTGCACCCGTCGAGCCGGGCCCCCACCGGGGCCCGATCCCGCCCTCAGCCGGGCTGCTGCGCCCGCGACTGGGCGTGCTCCGCCCAGTCCACGATCTGCATCGCCGCTCCGGCGCCCTCCCTGCCCTGGCAGCGCGCGTGGTGGCGGAGGGCGATGTCGTCCAGGGCGAGGTGACGTCCGAAGGCGGGGTGGCCGGCCAGTCGGCGGGCGTAGGCCCACACCCCGGTGTGCTCGGCGATGCGGTGCACGGCGGCGGCGTCGAGGTGCCAGCGATGCACGGTGTCCAGCTGGACCAGGGTCACCCAGAGCCGTACGTCCGCGAGGGTCGGCTCCTCCCCCAGCAGGTGGGCCCGGTCGTCCAGGCGGCGCTCGATCCGGGCCAGCCCGTCCATCAGGACGTGCAGGGCCGTCCCCCGCGCGGCCGGGTCGGTGTCGGTCCGACCCGCAGTTTGGGCCGGGGCGTTGATGCTCCGCTCGCACAGCAGTCCGACCGTCTCGATCGCGGTCTCGGCGCCGCGCGGGTACAGGTCGGGTCCGGCGAACCGCCGGGCCAGGTCGGTGAGGATCCCGGCGGGATCGTTGCTGACGATCCGTCCGCTCCAGTCGTCGCTGAGCACCGGTGCGGTCGCCGGACCTGGGTGACGATGCGAGCTCGCCTCGTACAGCGGTCGCAGCGCGAGGTAGCCGTCGTCACCCGCGTCCGGCAGGGCCGGCAGCAGCGTCACCGGAAGGGTGTCGTCGAGGCCGAGCAGGCTGTGGGTGACGGCGATCCGCAGACCGTCCGGACAGGAGAGCGCGAGGTGGAGGCGGTAGCGGTGGGGCGCGGGGTAGTACCCGCTTCGGGCATCGTGGCCGATTCGCCCACGGAGGGAGGGCTCGACGGAGGGGAACGAGGAGGACATGGGTCTCCCGGGCGTCGGAGGTACGCGGACGCGCGTACGACTGATCGGACTGATCGGACTGATCAGGCGGGTGAGGAGCGGGGTGAAGGACGGGCTCAGGAGAGGCGATCGCCCCGTGGGCTCGGACGGGAGTGGTCGCCGGACTGGAGAGGCGGCCGCCGGACTGGAGAGGCGGCCGCCGGACGGGAGTGGTCGCCGGACCGCGGGGAGCCGGCACTCAGGCCATGCTGCTGCACACCCGCTGCAGATCGATGTGGCGACGGTGCGTCAGCACCGGGAGCAGCCGGACGGCGTGGGCCACGCCGTCGGTCACCGGCTCCACTCGCCTCACGGCTCTCCCGCCCACGCTAGAGGATCTGCGTCTCGGAGTCTCTTCCCGCATCGCCGCCCCGTCAAGGGTTGCGGCAGCAGGGAACGGCTGCGTCCCGCATGGTGGGACGTCGCGTCCCGCTCACCTGGACGATCGGGGCCGGGCCGCACCCGCCGATCGGCAGGTACGGCCCGCTGGACCGGCTCTCCTTGAACGTCGGTTGCCCCCGCCCCGGGCGGAGATGCCGAGGCGGGGGCGTCGTAGGGCTCGGTCCGACCTCGTCGGCCTCGGTCTTGCGTCGTCGACCTCGGTCCGGCGTCGTCGGCCTCAGTCTTCGGTGGGGCCCAGATCGGGAGTGCCCCGCAGTTCCACGGTGCGGGTGGTGGAGCCGTGCAGTTCGAGCACCGTGATCTCGTTCCGGCCGGCCGTCAGGACCGGCGCGGGGACGTAGAGCGTGGTCTGCGGGCCTCGGGACCAGTACCGGCCGAGTGCGAATCCGTTGATCCACACCTGGCCCTTGGTCCAGCCGTCCAGGGCGATGAAGCCGTCGGCCGGCTGCTCCAGGTCGAGGTGTCCGCGGTGGAAGGCCGGGCCGACCGGGGGAACGGCGGGCTCGAACGCGGTGAAGGAGAGCCCGCGCAGATCGTCGAGGGGCAGCGGCCGGCTGGACCAGCTCTCCGGGGCCAGGCCGTTGACGGTGACCTCGCCGAGCAGCCCCTTGCGGTCGTGCATGCCCTGCCCGTAGTTGACCCTGCCCTGGTTCTCCACCAGCACGGCCAGGTGCGCACCGCCGCGGGGCACGTGGAAGGCGAGGGCGTGCTCGTGGCTCTCGCGCTCCAGGACGCCGACCGGCTGGCCGTCGACGAAGACCTGGGCGCGGTCGCGCACCTCGGCGATGCGCAGGACCGCCGGCCCGGCCACCGGGAGCACCGTCTCGTACAGGACGAATCCGAAGGACTGGCCGAGCTCCTCCATGAGTTGCGGGCGGTCGGCGTGCACCGCACTGCCGAGACCCTCGCGGTGGTCCAGGAGGCTTGCACAGGCGGTGAGTTCGACGACGGCCGGGGCGAGTTTGGGCGAGGGGGCGGGTACCGGCTGCTCGGGGACGGGCGCGTACCTGGCGATGACCTCACGGAAGGCGGCGTACTTGGGACCGGGGTCGCCGGCCTCGTCCAGCGGCGCGTCGTAGTCGTACGAGGTGACGGTGGGGCGGTACCTGCCCTTGTCGTTGGCGCCGTTGGTGAGGCCGAAGTTGGTGCCGCCGTGGAACATGTAGATGTTGACCGAGGCACCGGCCGCGAGCAGCCGGTCGAGGTCGGCGGCGGCGTCGGCCGCGCTGCGGGTGACATGGGTGCCGCCCCAGCGGTCGAACCAGCCGATCCAGAACTCGCTGCACATCAGCGGCCCGGACGGCTGTTGCGTGCGCAGTTCGGCGAGCCCGGCGTCCACCCGGCTGCCGAGGTTGACGGTGCGCAGGACGCCGTCGAGGCCGCCGCGGGCCAGGTCGGAGGGCTGGTCACAGGTGAACAGCGGCACGTCCACTCCGTGCCGGTCCAGCATCTGCGCCAGCTCCGCCAGGTAGCCGGTGTCGTCGCCGTACGCGCCGTACTCGTTCTCCAGCTGGACGGCGATGATCGGGCCGCCGCGGGTGGAGAGGTGAGGGAGGACGGGCGGCAGCAGGGCGCCGAGGTAGTCGTCGACCGCCTTCAGGTAGCGCGGGTCGCGGCTGCGCAGTTCGACGTCCTCGTCGGCGAGCAGCCAGGAGGGCAGGCCCCCGCCCTCCCACTCGGCGCAGATGTACGGGCCCGGGCGCAGCAGCACGTACAGGCCTTCGGCGGCGGCCAGGTCGAGGAACCGGGGCAGGTCGAGACCTGCGTCCAGCCGGAACTCCCCGCGCCGGGGCGCGTGGAGGTTCCACGGGACGTAGGTCTCGACCGTGTTCAGCCCCATCAGACGTGCTTTGCGGAGCCGGTCGGCCCACTGCTCCGGGTGGACGCGGAAGTAGTGCAGCCCGCCGGAGATGATCCGCAGCGGTCGGTCGTCGAGACGGAAGCCGTCTGCGGCGATCTCCAGTCGTGGCATTGCCGTGGTGCTCCTTGCGTCGGGGCGGTCGTCAGGTCAGCTCAGGGGGCGGCAGAGCAGGGCGTCGGGGACTCCGCCGTGGTTCCACTTCCAGGTGTAGGCGACGCCGGCGAGGTACTCGTTGTCGGCGCACTGGCCCTTGTAGTAGCCGGGTGCCCAGTCGCTGGCGGTGGAGCCGCCCGTGGCGGGGCGGTTGTCGCCGTGGTCGAACCAGGCGTTGCGCCCGGTGGTCGGCAGCGGAGCCGCGGCGGGCGCGCAGAGCAGGGCGGACATCGCGTTGCCGTGGACGCTGTAGCCGACGGCGTAGGTGTTGTCGGGGCACTGGAGCTTGTTGTAGCCCGGGGCCCAGTCGCCGTGGGTGACGTAGCGCTCGTCGGTGACGGTCACCCAGGCGCCGGCTCCGGCGGCGGGCCGGCCCGCGTCGGTGCACAGGCCGCGGCTGTCGCTGCGGCCGAGGCCGACCAGGCGCTCGGTGTCGGGGCAGTTGCCCTTGCGGTTGCCGTTGGACCAGTCGCCCTGGGCGAGCATGCGGCTGGAGACGTTCTGGTCACCGAAGTCGAGGTCGAGCATGTTCCAGTGGTTGACCGGTGCCACCGGGCCGGTGAGGCCGGGCGCGTTGATCAGCTTGTTCCAGTCGGCGGCCCGCCAGTCGCCGGGGTCGCCCAGGCCGAGCCGCTTGCCGGTGGCGTCGTAGGAGAGCAGGGCCCAGTTGTCCTGCGGCTTGCCGTTGGCGTCGCTCCAGCCGACGACCGGCCACTGGGCGAAGTCGGCGTCGTTCTTCACCAGGATGTCGGTGAAGTTGTGGAACCAGGCCTGCTCCTTGGCGTTGGCCGAGCCGCGGCCGGCCGCGCCGAACTCGCTGATCCACACCGGCGCCGTGAAGTGCTGGCCGGACTGGGTGACGAACAGCGCCTCGTCGTTGACGACCTGGGCGAGCTGTTCGGGGGTGAAGTCCTGGTAGCGGGGGTCGTTGGTGGAGCCCGGGCCGCTTTCCGCCCCGGTGTTGGCGGGCCCGGTGTAGGCGTAGAAGTGGGCCGCGTAGACGAGCTTGTCCGAACGGACCAGCGTGTTCGAGAGGGTGCGCACCGGGGTGAGCATCGGTCGTTCGTGCCAGGTGATCGGGGTCGGGATCCCGGACCAGTTGATGCCCTCCATGACGACCAGCATGTCGGGGTCGGTCTGGAGGATCCGGTTGCCGGCCTCCTCGAACGCGGCGTACTCGTCGTGGCTGTCGCCCATGCCCCAGTTGGGGTTGTCCCAGGTGTCGCGGCGGACCTCGTTGCGCAGGTCCGCGCCCACGACGCGCTTGTTCGCCTGGTAGCGCTGCACCATGAACAGCCAGTCCGCCTCCCACTGCTGGGTGGACTGGCCGCTGTTCCAGCGCTCGTTGCCGTCCAGGCCGCAGCAGAAGCGGTAGCTGGTGGTGTGGTTGTTGAGGATGACCGCGAAGCCCTCGGCGGTCAGTGCGGCGACCACCGCGTCGTAGACCTGCAGCGGGGTCTTGCCCTTCAGCTGCGGGTTGGCGGCCACCGCCGCGTCCGGCACGGTGCTGGTGTCGTGGATCATCGCGTTGGCGAACGGCAGTCGCATGCTGTTGAGGCCCAGGCCGTGGAAGTCGGCCAGGATCTGCGCGATCGGTGTCCGGTCCAGGCCCAGCGGGATGTTGTGCGACACCTGTCCCGCCTGGTTGTGGGCGGGGTCGTTGACGTCCCCGCTGCCCTCCCAGGTGCCCTGCGCGCCGGCCCAGTTGCCGGCCTTCAGCTTGAAGCGGTCGCCGTTGGCATCGACGATGTACCGGCCCCGGGTGCTGAGCGGACCGGTCCACGACGCCGCGAGCTGTGCCCCCGTCATGGCGGACGCGGTCGTCGGGGCGGTGGTGGGGGGCGCTGCGGCGGCAGCGGGTGTCCCGCCGAGGGCGAGGGCCACCGCGACGGCCGCGGCGGGCAGGGTTCGGGCGAAGGAGCTTCGGACGGTGGGAGGCGGGCTGTCTGACCTCATGGTTTCCCCTCCAGGGTGGGGTGGGGCCTCGGATCTTCGGATGGTGCGGCCCGGACCGGCGGTCCGGAGTCAAGGGGGGCGGAGCGGGGGCGGCTCAGCCCTTGAGTCCGCTGGTGGCGATGCCTTCGACGATGTAGCGCTGGGCGACCAGGAACATGGCGACCAGCGGGGCGACGGTCACGACGGCTCCGGCGAACAGTCCGGGCAGGTTGATGGTCTGGGAGGTGAGGAAGGTCGACAGGGCGATCTGGGCCGTCCACGCCGACGGGTCCTGGCCGATGACGAGCGGCCACAGGAAGGAGTTCCAGCTGTCGATGAAGGCGAGCGCGCCGAGCGAGGCCAGCATCGCCCCGGACGACGGCAGCGCGATCCGGCGGTAGAGGCCGAGCCAGCCGAGCCCGTCCAGGCGTCCGGCCTCCTCGATCTCGGTGGGGAACTGGAGGTAGAAGTTGCGGAAGAGCAGGACGGCGAAGGGGTTGAACAGCCCGGGTGCGATGATCCCCCACAGCGTGTTGACCCCGCCCATGGAGCCCACGAGGACGAAGGTGGGCACGAACGTCACCGAGCCGGGGATCATCAGCGTGGCCACCACCAGGGCGAGCAGGACGCCTCGCCCGGGCACCGGTATCCGCGCGAGGGCGTACCCGGCGGCGGAGGCGAGGATCGTCGACACCGGGGCGGTGATCGCGGCGATCAGCAGCGAGTTGCCGAGGGCCTGGCCCATGTGCAGGGCGGGGTCGCTGAAGAGCCCGCTGAAGTTCTCCCAGTGCATGGTCGACGGCCACCAGGTCCAGTCCGGTGACGTCAGGCCCCGCGTGTCCATCAGCGCGTTGCGCAGCATCAGGTAGAAGGGCGTCAGGAAGACGGCCGTCAGCAGGCCCGCCAGCGCCCCGCGCGCGCACCGGCGAAGTACCCGCGGCAGCTCTCGCGTGTGTCGCATTCCGCTCACTCCTCCCCCTTGCCGAAGCCGGTGACCCGGCCCTGGAGCAGGGTCGCACCGACGATGACGGCGGTGAGCACGAAGGCTCCGGCCGATCCGAGGCCGTAGTTCTGGGCGCCCATCGCGGTGTCGTAGAGATAGACCAGCGGGGTCCGGACCGGGGCGGTCGCCGCCCCGGACAGCCCGCTGTTGAACAGGTTGTAGAACTCGTCGAACGCCTGGAAGGCGGCGATGAACTGCAGCATCAGGACGGCCACCGAGGTGTTGCGCAGCATCGGCAGGGTGATCCTGCGCAGCAGGCGCAGGCCGGTGGCGCCGTCGAGTGCGGCGGCCTCGTGGATCTCCTTGGGGATGCCCTGGAGGCCGGCCAGGAAGAGCACCATGTAGAAGCCGACCTGGAGCCAGAGGCGGAGGGTGACGAGGACGACCCAGTACAGCGGCGGCGAGGTGGTCTGCAGCCACGGGACGGCGGACATGCCGAACCATCCGCCGATGCTGTTGGCGATGCCGGCCGGCAGCCCGTTGAACAGGCACATCTTCCACACCAGGGACGCCGCGACGTAGGAGACGGCGGCCGGGATCAGGAAGGCGGTGCGCAGCAGGGCCCGGCCGCGCCGGATCCGGTGCACCAGCAGTGCGAGTCCCAGCGAGGCGGCGAACGTCACCGGCACGATGAACAGCGTGAACAGCAGGATCTGGACGAGCGATCTGCGGAACACGGCGTCGGAGAGCAGTGCCTGGTAGTTGTCCAGGCCGACCCAGTGGCCCAGCGCGATGGTGCCGCGGGCCTCGCTGAGGCTGAGCAGGAAGCTCCAGCCGATCGCGACGTACTTGAAGACGCCGAGGCCGATCAGCAGCGGTCCGGCGAGGAGTGCGAATGCTCCCCAGGCACGCCGGTCCGCGCGCGGCCGCCGGGTGGGGGCGGTGCCCCGCGGCCCGGCCGCCCGGCTCCCGGCCGTTCGGCTCCCGGCGCGCCGGTCGTGAAGTACGGCCGGGGATGCGGGCTTCGTCATGCGCGCTGCTTGTCGATCTCGGTCTGGGCCTGCCTGGCCGCGTCGGCCAGGAGCGGGGACGCGTCGCCCTGCCCGCTGACGATCTTCGCCGCGGCCGCGCTGAACAGGGAGCTCACCGCGGTGTTCCAACTGCCGGGGTTGTGCCGGCCGTACTTGGCGGCCAGGTCGACGGTCTCCTTGGCGGCGCCCTGGGTGACCTTGTCGGCGGTGGCGGCGACGGACTTGCGCGGCGGGATGTGGAAGCCGTAGTTCTCCGACCAGTCCTTCTGCAGGTCGGTCTGCTGGATCCAGAGCCACTGGACGAACTTCTTGGCCGCGTCGACGTTCCTGCCCTTGGCGTTGACGCAGCTGGTCCAGCCGCCGACGCGCACCACGGGCGTGCCGCCGGCCTTGTAGGCGGGCCAGGGCAGGACGCCGAAGTCGTCGCCGAGCGCGGTCTTGACGGCGGGCATCGACCAGAGGCCGCCCCACTGCATCGGGACGACGTTCTGGGTGAGGGCGGCGGGATCCCACCAGTCGGTGGTGAAGCCGAGGAGCAGGGACTGGTCGTCGTGCAGGCGCTTGAGGCCGCCCACGGCCTCGGCGGCCTGCGGGGAGCCGAAGGCGGCCTTGCCGTCGGCGACCAGGTCGCCGCCGTTGGACCACACCGCCAGGATGGCGCTGTCTCCCAGGCCGTCGTTGCCGAGGAACAGGCCCTTGGTGTTCTTGGTGGTCAGGGCCTTGGCCGCGGCGACGAGCGCGTCGAAGGTGTCGGGCGGGGTGATGCCGGCCTTGGACAGGGCGCTCTTGCGGTAGTAGAGCATCATGACGTCGTCGATCATCTTGACGCCGTAGAGCTTGCCGTCGACGGTCGCCGTGTCGAGGTCGCCCTGGTTGAAGTCGGACTTGGCGCTGCCGTAGAGGTCGTCCAGTTGGGCTATCTGGCCGTGCCAGGCGAGGCTGTCGTTGAAGTCGCCGATCTCGAAGACGTCCGGGGCCGCGTCGGTGAGCAGGGTCGCGTTGAGCTTGCCGGTGTAGTCGCCCGGGGTCCAGGTGATCTTGACCGCGATGTCCGGGTTGGCCTTGGTGAACTCGGCCGCGTAACGGGTGAGGGCCTGCTGGGTGCCGGCCTCGCCGTAGGCGTGGGACCAGACGTTCAGGGTGGTCTTCGCCCCGCCGGAGGCTGCGCCGGTCGGGTTGCTGGTGCAGCCGACCGCTGCTCCGGCGACGAACAGGATGGATCCGCCGAGGAATCCTCTGCGGCTGAGCCGGGATTTCTGTGCGTTCACGTCGCATCCTTCGGGCTGAGGGTGTGGGGCTGGGGGTGGTCGTCCGGCGTGGCCGGTGTCCGGCGTTCACGGCCGGCAGGCGGTGGCGGACACCGGTCGTGCCGCAGGCTCGGATCGGGTGGTCGGTGGATCCCGGGCTGCCAGGGGTCGGCGTGGTGACGATCGGCCGGAGGCCTTCAGGGAAGCAGGGCCTGGATGCCGACGACGGCGGCTCCGCGGGCCCACTCCTCCCACGGGAGCGGACGCAGGGTCAGCGGACACCTCGCCGCCGCCTTGAAGCAGTGGGCGGCGTAGGCCTCCTTGATGTGCGTTCCGAAGAGGTCGTAGGTGTCGAGTCCTTCGCCGGTGACGACGACGCGCTCGGGGCCGAGCAGGTTGACCAGGGTGGCGATGCCGGTGCCGATCGCGTGGCCGGCCCGGGCGAAGGCGTCGCGGGCGGCGGGTTCCCCGCCGCGGGCGAGCTGCACGGCACCGTCGAAGTCGAGGTCCGGGTCGCCGGTGGCGCGGCGGACGGTGGCGAGGATGGCATCGCTGGAGGCGATGGCCTCGACGCAGCCGACCTGGCCGCAGTGGCACCGCGGCCCGGACGGGTCGATGCTGATGTGCCCCATCTCGCCGGCGACGCCGTACGCTCCGGTGACCAGCTCACCGTTGACGACGATCCCCGAGCCGATCCCGGCTCCGATGGTGACCAGTGCGAAGTACTCGGTGCCGATGCCCTCCCCGTACCAGTGCTCGGCGGCGGTGAGGGCCTTGACGTCGTTCTCCACGGTGACGATCAGGCCGGTCGCCGCCGCGACGGTCTCGGCCAGCGGCACGTCGTGCCAGCCGGGGAGCACGGAGTAGCGGACACGCCCCCTGGGGCGGTCCACGTCGCCTGAGACCGCGATGCCCAGGTGCCGGGTGCGGGCCCGGTACTCGGGTCTCGCGTCGAGGAGTTCGGCGACGAGGTCGGTCAGCAGCGCGCACACGGCGGCGGGGTCGCGCTCGCCCAGCGGGCGGACGGCGGTGGTGCGCATCCGGGCCCGCAAGTCGCAGACCGTGCCGAAGAGGGTGTCGGCACTGATCTTCACACCGACGAAGAACTCCCGGTCGGGAGTGACGGCGAGCGGGTTGACGGGACGTCCGGCCCCCGGAGCGGTGCGCTCCGGGGGGAGTTCGTGCAGGTAGCCGTCGTCGATGAGCGGCCGCGCGGCCTTGGTCACGGCAGTCGAGGACAGGCCCGTCCGACGGGCCAGCTCCACCCGGCTGAGCGGGCTCTCGGCCAGCAGCATGGCGAGGATGGCGGTTTCGGCCGGAGCGGAGACCAGCGGCTGCGAGTGGTTTGGAAACACGGCGGCAACCTACCGGTAAATAAATAACTTCGTCCAGTATTGATTTCCCGTCAGGACGGTCCTACGCTCTGGCCCAACTCCGGGCGCTTCCAGAGTCGTTCACCATGGCGGCGGACCCTTCCGGCCCGCGCCCGCCCCCCCAGCGTCGCCCGACACCCCCCTCAGGACCTCCCGTGCCTCCCACGACCTCATCCGTATCCTTCGACCCCGCCCGCGGGCTGGCGGTCCTGCGGACCCCGAACAGCGTCTACGCCGTACGCATCGGCGCCGACGGCAGCCCCCGGCACCTGCACTGGGGGGCGGAGATCGACACCGACGCCCTCGACGGACTGCCCGCGCCCACCTCACCCGCCGCGAGCAGCTTCGAGGCGGACCCCGCGCCGGACGAGCTGGCCCCGCAGACCGGCGCGCGCTTCGGGCCCGCCGGCCTCCAGGTGCGGTTCGCCGACGGCACCCGCGGCGCCCAGTGGTCCTTCACCGGGCACACGGTCCGGGGCGGGGAGCTGCGGCTGCGACTGGCCGACCGCCACTACCCGCTGGCCGCCGAACTGTGCTACCGCGTCCGCCCCGGCAGTGACGTCATCGAGCGCTGGACGGAACTCACCCACACCGGCGCCGACGACTCCGGCCCGATCGGCGTCGACCGGCTGGACTCCGCCTCCTGGACGGCGCCGGCACTGCCCGACTACCGGCTCAGCCACCTCGTGGGCGGCTGGAACAGCGAGTTCCAGCTGCACCGCGACCGGCTCCCGGTCGCCGAGACCGTCCTCACCAGCCGGCGCGGCGTCACCAGCCACCACGCCGGACCCTGGCTCGCCCTCGACGACGGCACCGCCGACGAGGAACAGGGCGAGGTCTGGAGCACCGCCCTGGCCTGGAGCGGGAGTTGGCGCGTCACCGTGCACCGCGACCCGGTCGGCCGCACCACCTGGACCGGCGGCTTCGGCCACGAGGGAATCAGCTGGACCCTCCGGCCCGGACAGCACCTGCACACCCCCGTCTTCGCCGGCCTCTACACCCCCGGCGGCTTCGGCGCCGCCAGCCGCGCCTGGCACACCCACATCCGCACCGAGGTCATTCCCGGCCCCGAACGCCACCGGCCCGTCGTCTACAACTCGTGGGAGGCCACCGGATTCGACGTCGACCAGGCCGGCCAGCTGCACCTGGCCCGGCTGGCCGCACGCGTGGGCGCCGAACTCTTCGTCCTCGACGACGGATGGTTCGGCGGCCGCACCAGTGACCGCGCCGGCCTCGGCGACTGGACACCCCGGCCGGCGGCGTTCCCCGACGGGCTGCGCCCCCTGGCCGACGAGGTGCACCGCCTGGGCATGGCCTTCGGACTGTGGGTGGAGCCGGAGATGGTCAACCGCGACAGCGACCTCTACCGCGCCCGTCCCGACTGGGTCGTCCACGCGGCGACCCGCGACGCCACCGAGCTGCGCAACCAGCTCATGCTGAACTTCGCCCGCCCCGACGTCGAGGCCTGGGCCCACCGGACCCTGGACCACCTGGTGCGCGAGCACGACGTCGACTGGCTCAAGTGGGACGCCAACCGGGTCGTCACCGAGGCCGGTTGGGCCGGCGACCCGGACCCCGACCGGCTCTGGATCGACCACACGCGCGCCGTCCACCGGATCATGGACCGCCTCCGCGCCGACCATCCCGGCCTGCGCATCGAGGCCTGCGCGGGCGGCGGAGGACGGGCCGACCTCGGCATCCTCGCCCGCACCGACCAGGTCTGGACCTCCGACAACACCGACCCGGTCGACCGGATCGGCATCCAGCACGGGTTCAGCCAGCTCTTCCCCGCCCAGGCCATGGCCGCCTGGGTGACCGACAGCCCCAACGTCAGCACCGGCCGCACCACCCCCCTGCGGTTCCGCTTCCACGTCGCCATGGCCGGCGCGCTCGGCCTCGGCGCCGACCTGACCGCCTGGTCGGAGGAGGAACTCGACGAGGCCGCCGCATTCGTCGCCCGCTACAAGGAGATCCGCCCCCTGGTCCAGCACGGCCGCCAGCACCGCCTGCACGGCCCCGGCGGAGTGACGGCCGTGCACTACGCGGCCCAGGACGGCGGTGAACACGCCGTCCTCGCCTGGCGCCCCGCGACCCGGTTCGGCCACCAGTCCCCCGGCCTCGCCCTGCCGGCCCTGGACCCCGCGGCCCGCTACCTCGACGTCGACGAGGGCACCGCCCACAGCGGCGCCGTCCTGACCCGGCGGGGCATCGACCTGCGGCTGCCCGCCGGCGACTACGCCAGCCGCCTGATCCGGCTGCACCGGATCACCTGACCTCCGCACCTCCGCCCCCCTTCGGCACCCGACTCACGGAGGACCCGAGAACATGGCCACACCCCGCGTCCTGGTCGTCGGCATCGACGGTGTCCGCCCCGACCTGCTGCCGCTGCTGGACACGCCCCACCTCGACAGGCTCGCGCAGGCCGGCTTCCTCGCGCCCGTCCACGTCGACGACGGCACACCGACCATGTCGGGCCCCTGCTGGGCCACGATCGTCACCGGTGTCGGCGTGGCCAAGCACGGCGTCTGGGGCAACAACCTCACCGGGAACCGGCTCGGGGTGTTCCCCGACTTCACCACCCGGCTCGCCGCCGACCACGGGCTGCGGACCTTCGCGGCCGGCGGCTGGGAACCCCTGTTCCTGGCCCGGCAGGGCGGCCCGCTCTTCGCTGCCCCGGGCCGGCTCGCCTACATCGCCCCGCGCGAGGACACCCCGCAGGCCTGGGAGGAGTGCGACCGGAGCGTGACGGCCGAAGCCGCACGGGTCCTCGGCTCCGGCGAGGACCTGGACGCCTCCTTCGTCTACCTCGGCGCGGTCGACGAGACCGCCCACTTCCTCGGCTGCGGCCCCGAGTACCGCCGCGCGATCGAGACCGCCGACGGACTCCTCGGACAGCTCCTCACCGCCGTGCGCGGGCGGCCGGACGCCCGGACCGAGGAGTGGACCGTCATCGCGGTGACCGACCACGGCCACCGCGAGGAAGGCGGCCACGGCGGCCGGAGCCCGCTGGAGCGCACCGCCTGGATAGCCGCCTCCGGGCCCGCGATCCCCGCCGGCGCGGCCGCCCCGGAACTGCGTCACGCCGACGTCGCAGCCCACGTCTACGCCGCCCTCGGCATCACCCCGGACCCCCACTGGACGCTCGACGGGCGGCCCTTCCCCGCCCTGACGCCGCAGACCGTCTGACGAAGCCGGAACCCTGCGGTCGCCCCGCCCCCGGGGGCGGCGGCGGGCCGCAGGGACGGCAGCAGGCCCGACTCGCCCGGTGACACCGCGCGCACCCGTCGGGAGGCCGACCTCCGGTTGACAGGACTCTCGACGGCGAGGCTACGTTTGGTATCAGGCTTGTCACATCTTGTGACCATCTCTGCCTGACACCCCCTCCCGCGAGGAGCCCGAGCGTGACCACGACCCCCACCCGTCCCACCGCCGTGCCGTCCATCGAGCAACTGCCCCAGCCGAAGCTGCGCACCGACACCGACATCCAGGGCAACGTCCTGGCGGCGTTCAACAAGGACTTCACGGACTTCCGCTACCTGCACTTCCCGGACGCCGCCAAGGGCCGCGGCTGGCTCTCCGCGATCCTCAACACCGTCGCGACCACGAACGAGACCGAGGACTTCAACGAGCAGTTCTCGCTGTCCCGCCGGGCCTTCGGCCGCGACCCCGCCATCGCGGCCGTCCGCTGCGGGGTCTCGCTCACCTTCGAGGGCCTGGTGACCGTCGCCGACAAGCCCGACCAGGTCAAGAAGGACCTCAGCGGCTTCCCCGCGTTCTGCGCGGGCGCGGCCGCACGGGCCGGGGACCTCGGGGACGCCGACGAGAGCGACCCCAAGCACTGGCTGTTCGGCGCCGGGACCGGCGACAAGGTCGTGCACGCCGTCCTCATCGTCGCCGCGGACACCGAGGAGCTGCTGAAGGAGAAGCTGAAGAACCTCGACGCGGTCGAGAGCGCGCACCAGATCACCCGGGTCCACGTGGACCAGGGCCGCACCCTGACGGGCCCGCTGAAGGGCCACGAGCACTTCGGCTACAAGGACGGCATCTCCCAGCCCGGCGTGAAGGACTTCCACCGGGAGGACCCGGAGAACAAGGGCTTCCGCGACAACCACGCCGGGACCGAGCTGATCGAACCCGGCGAGTTCGTCTTCGGCCACAAGAGCGAGGCGGGCGACCGGAAGGCGCCCGCCTGGATGAAGAACGGCTCGCTCCAGGTGGTGCGTCGGCTGCGCCAGGACGTCGCGGGCTGGAACAAGGCCGTGGTGGAGGGCGTCAAGAACTTCACCGGGACGATGGACCCCGACCGGCTCGGCGCCTGCCTGGTCGGCCGCGCGAAGGACGGCACGCCGCTCGCACCGCCGTGCGGCGCCCTGACCGGCCTCGGCTCCGACCGCAACGACTTCGACTACAAGAACGACCCGACCGGCAAGCACACCCCTTGGGTCGCGCACATCCGCCGCACCCACCCGCGTGCCTTCGCCGGCGTCGGCGACGACAAGCCGAAGAGCCACCGGCTGATGCGCCGGGGCATCCCGTACGGCCCGCAGTTCCAGGGCGGCGCGGACGACGGCAAGGACCGCGGGCTGATGTTCGTCTGCTACGGCACGTCGCTGGAAATGCAGTTCGAGCTGGTCCAGCAGCACTGGGCCAACGACGCGAACTTCCCTCCCGGGGACCCGACGGGCTCCCCGCACGTCCCCAACGGCCTCGACAAGGTCATCGGCCTCGCCGGCAAGGCCGAGATCGGGCTCGCGGACGGCACCTCCGGCACGGTCGACATGAAGCGCTTCGTCCGCACCACGGGCGCGCTCTACGCCTTCACCCCCTCGATCAGCACGCTGCGCCTCCTCGCCGAGGGCAAGGACCTCCCCAACAAGCCGGTCGGCTCCTGACCGCCGATCGCCCCGAGGAGACACCATGGAGAACCCCCTCATCGAAGGCACCGCCGGTGACCGCGCCCGCTGGCAGACCTGCCGGCAGCTGGCGCGCGAGCTGCTGCTGGTCGGCCCGGACGACAAGGACCTGAAGCTGCGCTACCTCGACGTCCTGATCAAGGACGGCGTCCCGGAGACGGACGAGCCCAAGGACGTGCTGATCATCGGCGCGGGCATCGCGGGCCTGGTGGCCGGGAAGCTGCTCAAGGACGCCGGACACAACGTCACCATCCTGGAGGCCAACGCCAGCCGGGTGGGCGGGCGGATCAAGACCTTCCGTTCCACCGACGACGAGCCCGACGGACCGTTCCACGACCCGGAGCAGTACGCGGAGGCCGGGGCCATGCGGCTGCCCAGCTTCCACCCGCTCACGCTGGCACTGGTCGACAGCCTCGGCCTGGGCCGGCAGCTGTTCTTCAACGTCGACGTCGACCCGGACACCGGCAACCAGAACGCGCCCGTCCCGCCGGTGGTCTACGAGTCCTTCGAGCCCGGCAGGGTCTGGAAGTACGGCACGGACAGCCCCGACTTCCGCGAACCGGTCAAGCGCTTCAACTCCTGGATCCGCACCAACCGGATCCAGGCCCGCCGCAAGGAGTACGCCGCCGACCCGAGCTGCGTCAACGAGGGCTTCCACCTCACCGGCGACGAGGTGCGGATCACCGCGACCGACATGGTCAACCAGGCCCTGGAACCGGTCCGCGACTACTACTCGGTGATCAGGGACGGCAAGCGGGTGAACAAGCCGTTCGCCGAGTGGCTGGACGGCTGGGCCCGGGTGATCCGCGACTTCGACGGCTACTCGATGGGCCGATTCCTCCGCGAGTACGCGGGCTTCAGCGACGAGGCCGTCGAGGCGATCGGCACGATCGAGAACATGACCTCGCGGCTGCACCTGGCCTTCTTCCACACCTTCCTGGGCCGCAGCGACATCAATCCCACCGCCACCTACTGGGAGATCGCGGGCGGCAGTTCGAAGCTGCCCGAGGCGCTCGCCGAGGAGCTCCGGGAGGAGCTGCGGATGGGCCGGCGGATGATCCGGATGGAGTACTGGGACCCGCGTCGGGACGGCGGGGGCGCCCGCAACGTCGGCCCGATCGGGCCGCAGGTCGCCGTCGAGACCGTCCCCGAGGACGACCCGGAGGCCGAACCCACCGTCTGGAAGGGCGACTTCGCGATCGTCACGGTCCCGTTCTCCGCCCTGCGGTTCGTCCAGGTGACGCCGCCGTTCTCCTACAAGAAGCGCCGGGCGATCATCGAGACCCACTACGACCAGGCCACCAAGGTGCTGCTGGAGTTCTCCCGCCGGTGGTGGGAGTTCACCGAGGCGGACTGGAAGGTCGAACTCGACTCCATCGCACCCGGCCTGTACGAGTACTACCAGCGGGCGGGCGAGGACGACGCCGAGGCGGCCGTGGCCGCCGCCCACAACGGCCACCGGCCCCCGCGCAACCTGCCGGAGGTGCTCCTCGGCGCGCACGCGAGCGTGGACGAGCGCCGGATCAGCCCGGCCCAGCGGGACGTCTACCAGCACACCCCGCTGCTCCGGGCGAGCGTGCGCCCCACCACCAACTGCTTCGGCGGGGGCTCGACCACCGACAACCCGAACCGCTTCATGTACTACCCCTCGCACCCGGTGCCCGGCGCCGACGGCGGCGGCGTGGTGCTGGCCAGCTACAGCTGGTCCGACGACGCGGTGCGCTGGGACTCCATGGAGGACGACGAGCGGTACGTCTACGCGCTGCGCAACCTCCAGTCGGTGCACGGCCGACGGATCGAGGTGTTCTACACCGGCTACGGGAAGACCCAGAGCTGGCTGCGCGACCCGTACGCCTTCGGTGAGGCCGCGGTCTACACCCCGCACCAGATGACCAGCTTCCACCTCGACGTGGTCAAGCCGGAGGGCCCGGTGCACTTCGCCGGCGAACACGTCTCGCTCAAGCACGCCTGGATCGAGGGCGCGGTGGAAACCGCCGTCCGGGCGGCCATCGCCGTGCACGAGGCCCCACCGCCGCCGCCCCCGGCGCAACCGGAGATCCGGCCCGAGGTCCAGGTCCGGCCGGAGAGCCGACAGGGGGCGATGCACGGATGAGCGGCGCCGACGAGTGGACGGTGGCCCGCTACCTGGCCACCAGGCTGGAGCAGTTGGGCATCCGGTACCTGTTCGGGGTGCCGGGGGACTTCCTCGGCCCGTTCCTGACGATCATGCAGGCCACCACCGGCGTGCGCTGGATCGGCACCCCGACCGAGATGGGCGCCGGCTACGCCGCGGACGCCTACGCCCGGGTCCGGGTCGCCGACGCCGACCCGGACGCACGCGAACAGGGCGTCGCAGCGGTCGCGGTGACCTACGGGGTGGGTGCGTTCAGCCTGCTCAACACCGTCGGCGGCGCCTACGTCGAGGACGTGCCGCTGATCGCGATCAACGCGGCGCCGTCCTACGAGCAGTGGCTCAACCAGCAGGCGGTCGGCCTGCTCACCTCGCACATGAGCCCGCGCCGCGAGAGCAACCTGGACGTCTACCGGCAGGTCACGGTGGACGCACAGGTGCTCTCGAACCCGGGACTCGCCCCCTCACAGATCGACGGCGCGATCACCGCGTGCCTGACCGAACGCAAGCCGGTCTACCTGGAGGTGATGGAGGACCTCTGGCACGCGCCGTGCGAACCGCCACAGGGCGAACTCCGCGCCCACGAGAGGCCGTTCACCAAACGGAACGACGAGATGCTGGAGAAGGCCGTCACGGCGGCGGTGGAGCTGATCAGGAAGTTCGGCACACCGATCGTCTGGGCCGGCGAGGAACTGGTCCGCCGGCGGCTGGAGAACGAGCTCCTGGAGTTCGTGCAGACCACCCGGATGCAGTTCTGCACCACCGTCGGCGCGAAGTCCGTGGTCTCCGAGCGGCACCCGCTGTTCGCCGGCGTCTACAACGGCAGGGCGAGCCTGCCGGAGATCCGGACGGCCTTCAAGAACGCGGGCTGCCGGATCGGCCTGGGGACCTGGTCCACGTCCAAGAACCTCGGCGGCGACCAGTCGATCGGCGACGACTGGATCGTGGCGGCACGCGACGGCGTCAGCGTCGGCGCCGGGTACTTCCCCGATGTCCAGCTCGGCCGGTTCATCACGGCGTTGCGCAACGCCCTGGCGGGACAGACCTTCCAGGCCGACCACTTCGCCCTCGCCCACGCGGCCGGCCTGGACGTCCCGGCCAGCACGGCCGACTTCCTGGACGGACTGAGCACCGCCCGGTACCCGGCGGAACTGACGTACGACAGCTTCTTCCAGCACGTCAACCACTTCCTGGAGCACCAGGCCACCGGCGGGGACCCCCAGGCCCCCTCGCCGTTCACGGTGGTCTCGGACGCGGCGTTCGCGCTGCTCGGCTCGATGAACCTGCGGATCACCGAGCGGGCCGGCTTCCTTGCACAGAACAGCTGGCTGTCCATCGGCTACTCCGTCGGCGCGGCCACCGGCGTGGCACTGGGCCGGCAGCAACCGATGAAGCGCCCGCTCGTGTTCGTCGGGGACGGCTCGTTCCAGGAGATCTGCCAGGAGCTGTCCACCCAGGTACGTCACCACCTGCGGCCGGTGGTCTTCGTCCTGGACAACGAGGGCTTCTACGGCATCGAGCAGATGCTGGTCAGCCCCTGCTACTACAAGGAGAAGCCGTCCAACGGCGCCGACTTCTACAACGTGCTGCACCCGTGGCGCTACGAAAAGCTGGCCGAGGTCTTCGGCACGGACAAGGACCGGATGCACGGCTACGAGCTCACCACCCACGCCGAGCTCGGCTCACTCCTGCAGGACATCGCCGATCCCGGCAACGACCTCAACCACGCCCCGATCCTGGCCCGCGTCCGGCTCAGTCGGCACGACTACCCGAAGGCGCTCCAGTACAAGATCGACGAGAAGTGCCCGTAGCCGCCCTACTCCACCGGCCCCCGTCCCCGACGGGGGCCGGTTCGCGCCGGGGGCCCGGTACGAGCAGGCCTCGCTGCCGGCGCCTGGTTAGTGCTGGAAGAGTACTTCCGGATTGTTCGGCGAGGGGCCGTCCAGCAGCGGACTGTGGATCCCCTTCAGCGTCTGGCCGAAGAACGCTGTCACGTACTCGCGGGTGATCACCACCCCGCGTTCCGGGGAGAGGGGCGGCGTCGGGAACCCGGCCTGCTCGTGAAGCAGGTCCAGGTCGCTGAAGCTGAAGTGGTCGGCGCCGGCGACCGTCAGCCACTTCTTGTAGCCGCCGAGGGCGGCCCAGGGGTGCTCCCAATCGGTGTTGGCGGTCGTACCCAGCATGAGGAACGGCCGGTTGATCTGGCCGGGCGTCGGGTCCGGGTGGAAGGAGCCGTCCATGTTCACTCCGGCCCGTACTCGCGGGTCGGCGATCATCGTGGCGGCGGCCGCCGCTCCGCCGAGGGAGTGCCCGGCCATGCCGATCTCGTGCTTGTCGATGAGGTGTGCCAGGCGCCACGCGGTAGTGCCATGCGTCAACTGGTCGATCACGAAGGACACGTCCAGCGCGCGGCTGGCGGCGACGGAGTCGAAGTCGAGCGTTTCCGGGTGATCGCAGATCGCGCACGGCGGCGTCCGGCCGTTCGCCAACGTCTCGCCGCTGTCCTCGTAGGTGTGGCCGACGAGCGCGACGACGTAGCCGTGACTGGCCAGGTCGGTCGCGAGCGAGGTGAGCGTGATGCGCGGGTCCTCGTACGCGGGCGAGAGGACCACCAGCGGATACTTGCCGCGCTGCGGCCGCGCGCCGTCGAAGGCGTGAGTGGTGACGCCGGAAAGGGTCTGCGGGGTGACGCCGGAGCTCGCCGGCACATTCTGCCGCTGGACGATTCCGGCTGCCTCGGCGAGGGTCATGTAAGGGGCCGGAGTCCCGGTCCCGGGGACGGCCGGGTAGACCATCGTGACGGCCAGTTGGCGGGGGCCGGAGGACGGCACCCACGGGTCGGGACGGCTCGCGTCGGTGAGGTGGATGACGTCCTCGCCGGCGGCGTAGGGGCCGGTCGGCGCGGGGAGCGTGCCCTGGAAGGACCGCGTGGGCGCGGCGGCAGCTGTGGCGGTGGTCGCGTGCACGGTGGACGGCAAGGTGGTGGCGGCGAGTCCGGTGCCGGTCGCGGCCACTGATGCGGCGAGACCCAGGATTGCGACAGCGCTGATACGGCGCTTGCGGTTCGAGGTGGTGTTCACGGGAACGATCCTGCCCGGCCCTGCCCTGACGCTCGATCACACTGGTTTCCTTCTTGAGGGTGGTGCTGGCTACACCCTGGGATCCCGAGCGGCGCGAGGTTCCCATCGCCGGCATCGTCGAGCGCCACCTTCGTCTTGGCCTACGACGAACACGACGCCAAGCCCTACCGCTGGACCTACGCCCCGCGATCCCAGACCCCCAGCTCCCGAGTTCCCGGGCCGCGTGTCCCCGGCCGGGAAGTCACCGTGCCGCAGGCTCGTCGCGCCCGGGGCGGCTCCGCGGGTGCGCCAGGTCGTCCGGGGAATCCGGTCAGTCCTCGGCGTCCCGCCTCGGGTCGGCCTCGGCGTTCCGGGCCGGGTCGGCCTCGGCATCCCGGCGGTCCAGAGCCTCTGCGGTCGCGGGGTACTTGGCTCGGAGCCGGTCCCGGAGGGACTGGGCGGGACTGTCCGCCACCGATTCCGCGTCGGGTTCCACCTCCGGGTCGGCGGCCATGACACCGGTTGCACGCAGCCGCGCCACCTCCGCTTCCAGCTCGGCGACACGGGCATCGAGTCGCTGCACGTCCCGGGCCGCGTCCTTGTACGCCTCCTTGTGGCGCTTGGCGACGTCGGTGAGGGTGTCCACCCGGTCCGCGAAGGCGTCGCGCTCGGCGGCGATCGGCTGAACGACCTGGCCGGCGATGACAGCCGCGATCCAGTCGACCCATTCGTTGATCCGACCGGTGCCCTGCTCGCCGATCAGGGAGGCGTCCTGCAGGCCGGCGAGCATGGCCGGGCGGATGGCGTCGGCGATGCGCTGCTGCGGGCCGGGCTGCTCGGTCACAGCTGCTCCTCGATCACGATTGGTACGGCTTCGACGGCCGCTCTGGTGCGGATGGTGCTGGTGAGGCGATCCTCCCATGCTCCGGCTCCGTGTCGTTGCGGGCGAGCTCGCATCGCAGGGCGCGGCACCGCGTCTCGAAGTCGACGTGGACCGGTTACCCCCGGCAGCCCGCCTGGCCGCCTGGCCGCCTGGCCGCCACATCAGGGGGCCAGGGCCCGAAGCAGCGCCAGGCCCTCACCGGACGCAGGGTCGGCTGCGGCCTGATACACCACCAGCTGTTGCTCCGGGGCGCTGTTGACGGTGAACGTCTCGTAGCACAGATCGAGGTCGCCAATCTGCGGGTGGCGCAGCCGCTTCGCGCCGCCCGACTTGCCGTGCACCTCGTGCCGGGCCCACAGCACCCGGAACTCTTGGCTCTTGAGCGATAGTTCGCCGACGAGTTCGGTCAGCCCCCGGTCCTCGCGGTCCCTGCCCGCGGCGCTGCGCAGGGCGGCGACCGAGGCGCGGGCCGCCTCGTCCCAGTCGCGGTGGAACGACCGCGCGGCCGGGTCGAGGAACGTCATCCGCACCAGGTTGTCCGTACGCGCGAACGCCGAGTAGAGGGCACCTGCGGACGGGTTGAGCGCCAGGACGTCCAGCGAGCGACCGAGTACGAGGCCGGGGGTGGTCAGAGCTTCCAGCAGCTGCCGGAGTGCGGGTGAGACCCGCTCCGGGCCCCGCCGGCGGCGGGGCCCGGGCGAAGCGGTCAGATGGAGCAGGTGTGCCACGGCCTCCTCGTCGAGCTGGAGCGCGCGGGCGACGGCGTTCAGCATCTGCCGGGAGGGGTTGCGCTCGCGCCCCTGCTCCAGGCGGGTGTAGTAGTCGCTGCTCACCCCGGCGAGCAGGGCCACCTCCTCCCGGCGGAGGCCGGAGACCCTGCGGTAGCCGACGGCGGTGATGCCCGCGAGCTCTGGTGGCAGCTGTTCACGGCGGGCACGCAGGTACTCCCCGAGGGGGTTGCCACGCGACAGGGTCTCGTCAGTGCGCATGCTCCTGAGGCTAAGGCCCACGTGCCACCGGGCCGAAGCCCTGATCCACGGTGCAGCGCACCCAGGAACAGCGCGGCCTGGAAGCCTCCCCCGGGCGGTGCCAGGTTGGGTGGTCATGAGCAACGATCGATTCCACCCGTACATCGGCCTGTGGGTCAGTGCCGACGGCTTCGTCCGCCAGGAACTCCGGGCCGACGGCCGCTACGACGAGGCCCGCGGCGACCGGCCGAGCGCCTACACCGGCAGCTACACCGTCACCGGCTCCCACATCGACTACCTCGACGACACCGGGTTCACCGCGACCGGGGACGTCCGCGACGGCGTGCTCCACCACGAGCACCTGGTCCTCCACCGCGCCGACGCCCCGCCGTCGGCCCCGTAGCCCCGACCGGCCAGCCACCATTCCCGCCCCAACGGAAAGTCCGCCATGCACGCTGTCCACCGTCCTACCGACACCGCACGCCGTCCCCTGCTGGAGCGGCTGCGCCGAACCGCCGGCGACCCGGGGCGCCGCATCCTGTTCACCGGTGCCACCGTCCTCACCATGGACCCCGCCCTGGGCACCCTCGCCGCCGGCGACCTGCTCGTGACCGGCAGCACCATCGCCGCCGTCGGCCCCGACCTTCGCGCCCACGGGGCCGCGACGGACGCGATCGTGGTCGACGCCGCCGGAACCATCCTCTCCCCCGGCTTCGTGGACACTCACCGTCACGCCTGGCAGGCCCAGTTGCGTCGGACCATGCCCGACGTGAACGACCTGGCCGGCTACGTCTCCACCACGCTCGCCGGGTACGCCCCGGCCTACCGGCCCCACGACATGTACGTCGGCACCAGGCTGGCGGCACTGGCCGCCATCGACGCAGGCATCACCACGATGCTGGACTTCTCGCACAACTCACGCAGCGCCGACCACTCCGACGCCGCCGTCCGAGCCCTGGTCGACAGCGGCATCCGAGGAATACACGCCGCGATGGGCCCGCACTTCGGCGCCTGGGACCGGCAGTGGCCCGCCGACCTGACCCGCCTGCACGCGCAGTACACCGACCGGCTGACGACCGTCCGCCTCGCGGCCCTCGCCACCGACCGGATAGCGGGACCCGCTCTGGCCTACGGCCCGGAACTCGCGCGCACCGCAGAAGAGCTGGGCATCGGCGTGAGCGTGGACGCGGTCTTCGGAGAAGCGTCCTCGGAAGCGATTCTCAGCTGGGAACGGCAGGGGCTACTCGGAGAGCACCTGACCCTGATCCACGCCACCGCGCTGAGCCCCGACGCGTGGCGCGCCATCGCGGCCAGCGGCACCACGGTGTCCCTCGCGCCCACGTCGGACGCGCAGATCGGGCTGGAGAACGCTGTACCCGCCATCGACGAGGCCCTGGCGGTCGGCGTGCGGCCAGGTCTGAGCATCGACGTCGAAGTCGCCCTGGCCGGCGACATGTTCACCCAGATGCGCGCCCTGCACACCGTCCAGCGCATGCGGGCCGTTCACGGAGCCCACGGCACCGACCGCGAGCCGGCACGCATCGGCACCCACGACGTACTGGACTTCGCCACCCTGCAGGGTGCACGGACCTGCGGCCTGGCCGAGGTCACCGGCTCGCTGACGCCCGGCAAGCAGGCCGACCTGCTGGTGATCACCACGGACGAGATCAACAACCTGCCGCTGAACGATGCCACCGGCACCGTCGTCCTGGGCAGCGACGCCCGCAACATCGACACCGTCCTCGTCGGCGGGCAGGTTCGCAAATGGGCGGGCCGCGTTCTCGACGTCGACCTGCCCACGCTGCGCGCCGAGGCCGCCGCCTCCCGCGATCGCATCCTCCGCGCGGCCCGGCTCCCGGCGACACGCGACCTGCCCACAGGCTGACGCCGAACGGGCCCACCCGAAGCTCTCGGCCGACACCCGGCCGACACCCGGCGGGCGGTCGGCGGGCGGTCGAACCGAGGCCGTCTACGCGGTGCTGATCGATCGTCAACACCCGCCTGGTGTCCTGTCGGTGTCCGCAGCAGCAACCGCGCGGTCCACCGACAGTAGGAGAGCCCCGTGTCCCACCCCACAACCCGAGACCCCCGCCCCCGCCTCCGCCCCCGCGCCCGGCTGGCGGGGCTGGCGCTCGCCGTCTCCGCGATATCCGTGTGCAGCCTCCCGCTGTTCGCCGCGCCGGCGAGCGCCGCGCAGGCGGACGTGGTCGAGCAGATGATCACGATCCAGGACCACCAGAACCACCACTCGCTGGCCAGCGCCGACGGCGAGGCCTCCCGGATCATCGCCCGCAACTACCAGAACGCCTCCACCTCGTTCTGGATCTCCAACAAGCCGGGCGGCCGGGTGGACTTCGCCCGCAACGTCAACGGCACCGAGCGCGTGCTGGAGATGGACCTCAACGACGGCCGGTCCACCCAGTTCATCCACTGGTGGGCGGGCGACAACCAGCAGTGGACCCTGGAGTCCGCCGCCGAGGGCGGCACCTACATCCACAACGCCCGCGACAACCGCTGCCTGACCTACCACGGCCTCGACCGGGAGGTCACCGTCGAGAACTGTGACGGCAGCATGTCCCAGCGGTTCGACCTGAGCGGGCCGGGCACGGGCACGGGCACCTCCGTCGAGCAGCGCTTCCTCGACCGGCTCAACGCCGTGCGCGCCCAGAACGGCAAGCCGGCGGTACGCCTCAACCAGACGCTCGCCCAGGCCGCCAAGTGCAACGCCGACCAGATGGACCAGCGCCACGTGTCGGGCCACTTCTGCGACTCGGCGAACATCGCGCGGGGCCTCGGCTACACGTGGAGGGGGTTCGGTGAGATCGCGTTCTACGGACCCACCGACATCGACGCCGCCGTCGACGGCTGGATCAGGTCTTCCGGCCACCTGGCCATCATGCTCGGCGACTACACCGAGGTCGGGCTGGCCCGCACGGGCACGGCCTCCTGGAACGCCGACTTCGCCTCCCGCTGACCGCCGGGACCGCCCCGCCGGGACCGGCGGGGCGGTCCGACGTCTCCCTGCATCTCTGCTGTGACCCGATCGGGGGACGTCCAGCGACGGCAGCAGCCCGCTCCCCCGCGCGCCCGGCTCACGGTCGTGCAGGGCAGCGACCACTGGCCCGGCCAAGCCCACCACTGCCGCTGGGAGTTCCTCAGACCTGGCCCGGCTCGCGTCCGGAGGCCAGGGCCTCCCGTTCGTCGGCGGTGGTCTCGGCCTGCACGCCCGGACGCAGCCCGATCATCGCCACCACGGCGGCCACGGCCATGATGGCCGCCATCCAGTAGAGGACCGTCTGGGTGGCGTGGGCGAAGTCGACCCGGAAGAACTGCGGGATGGTCGCGGTGCTCCCGCTCGCGCTGCTCTGTGCCTGGACCTGGGAGAGGTGGGTGGCCTCGGCGGCCGCCTGCGCATGTGGCAGGCCCTGGGCGACCAGGGAGTCGGTCAGCCGGGTCCGCAGGTCGGTGACCAGGACGGTGCCCAGCACGGCCAGTCCCAGGCTCGCGGCGTAGTTGCGGACCGTCTGGGTGATGCCGGTCGCCTCGCCGTAGGACAGCCGCGAGGCGCGGTTGACCGCGTCCGTGCTGGCGGGGCTGAGCATGAAGCCCATGCCCGCTCCGGCCAGCACGATGTCCCACTGCTGCGTGCTGAAGCTCAGCGTGGTCGCGTCGCCCGCCCACAGGTAGAACCCGACCGCGGCCAGGACGCACCCGATCACCACCGGCCGCTTCGCGCCGCCCCGGTCGAGCATCCGGCCGCCGATCTGCGAGGCGATCACGAACCCGATGAAGAAGTAGAGCAGGAAGACACCGGCACCCGAGGAGGAGTCACCCAGCGCGATCTGCGCATACTCGCTGGAGAAGAAGAACACCGGGACGAAGACCAGCATCGAGATGCCGAGCACCAGGTTCTGCACGGAGAACGCGCGGATCCGGAAGATGTCCACCTGGATCAGCGGCGAGACGGTGCGCTTCTCGACGATCACGAAGCCGACCAGCAGCAGGACACCGGCCACGATGCAGAGCCAGATCGCCGGGTTCGACCAGCCCCAGACCTGCGACTGCTGGAACCCGAAGACGCTCAGCCCGACACCGCCGGCGATCAGGGCCAGGCCCCGGTAGTCCATGGGCGCGGGCCGGCTCTCCGTCACCGGCTTGGAGATCGCGGTCAGCACCAGCGCGATCGCCGCCACCGGCAGGTTCACCCAGAAGATGGCCCGCCAGGTCCATTCGGTCAGGTAGCCGCCGAGGACCGGTCCGATCGCGGTCAGACCGCCCGCGATGCCGAAGAACAGGGCCAGCGCCCGCCCCCGCTCACGCAGCGCGAAGTTCTGCACCACGATCGCCAGCGCCGCCGGGAACATGATGGCGCCGCCGAAGCCCTGGACGGCACGGAAGGCGACCAGCCACGCCTCGGCCAGACTCCCGGTGGGTGTGAAGCCGCAGCAGGCCGAGGCGCCCGCGAAGACCAGCACCCCGAGCACCACCGTCCTGCGGTGACC
This sequence comes from Kitasatospora sp. RG8, assembly GCF_017813315.1. NCBI lineage: Bacteria > Bacillati > Actinomycetota > Actinomycetes > Kitasatosporales > Streptomycetaceae > Kitasatospora > Kitasatospora sp. RG8. Next base: position 81,146 of record NZ_JAGIYX010000020.1, on the reverse strand, counting down.
GACGGTGTCGGCGAGCCGACCGCCGAAGGCGAAGAACGCCGCCAGGGTGAGCAGGTAGGCGTTGATCACCCACTGCACCCCCGTGCTGGTCAGTTTCAACTCCTGCTGGATGTTCGGTACGGCGATCGAGACGATGGTCTGGTCGATGAAGGTCATCGCAACGGCGAAGATCATCGCTGCCAGTACCAGGTAGCGCGTGGATCCGCCGGCGGGAGCAGTGCTCACGGTTGGCTCTTCCCTCCGGGGTGCGTCCGCGCGTCGGCTGCTGGCGGAATCACCTGTGGGGCGGGCCCGTTCCTGGAGAAGGGGGCCCGGTTCCTGCCGCTCGTTCGGCAGGCTCCCATGCTAGCGAGCGACCCCGGGCGACGCCTGACGGAGCACCCGACCATCACACCACCGGGCGTTCGCACGGCGGGCCGACCGTCAGGACCCACCTGCCCGCGGACGGCTGCCGCCGCCCGCTGCCCTGCCACCGCACACCCGACCGGGCCGCCGACGCGCCCGCGTTCACCCTGACCTGCTTCACACGGCGGGGGTCGCCCGCCTCCGTCCCGCCCTGTGATCACCACGTGAGCACGACACGAGCACGACGTGAGCGCGACGCCGACCAGGCGATTCGCGTGGCCTCGAAGGCCCGCCGCCGCGCGCGTACGGTGGATGTACGGCCGGACGGGTAGCCGGTGGCAGGCGCTGCTGGCTGCCACCGCGGGTGACCGCACGCCGCCACGCGGTGCCCTGCTCCCCATACAGGAGGGATAGGCCATGCCCGAGCACAGGATCGGCACGCAGGAGGAGTTCGAGGCGGCCCGAGCGGAACTGCTGGCAGAGGAGAAGAAGCTCACCCGCCGAAGTGACGAGCTCGCGCGGAAGCGGCGGGAGCTTCCCTGGGTGCCGGTCGAGAAGGACTACGGCTTCGAGACCGAGGGCGGCACCAAGTCGCTCGCGGACCTCTTCGGCGGGCGCTCGCAGCTGCTTGTCTACCACTTCATGTTCGGCCCGCCGTACGAGGCCGGCTGCCCGGTCTGCTCCTCGATCGCGGACACCCTCAACCCCAGCGCGGTCCACCTGAAAGCCCGCGACGTGACGCTGATCTGCTCCTCGCGGGCGCCGATCGACAAGCTCCTCGCCTACCGGGAGCGGATGGGCTGGAGCTTCGACTGGGTCTCCACCGCCGGCAGCGACTTCCACCGCGACCTCGGCTTCCAGTACACCGAGGAGGAGCTGAGGCCGTTCCTCGACGGTGACATCCCTCCGACCGTCCGGCAGATGGCGGAGGCCTGCGGCACCGACGTGCCCGGGTACGTCACCGAGGGGCCCGGACTGAGCGCCTACGCGCTCTCGGACGGCACCGTCCACCGGACGTACGTCACCACTGCGCGCGGCCTTGAGCCCGCCATGGCCTACTACGGCCTCCTCGACCGGACGCCGATGGGCCGACACGAGGAGGGCGAGGAGACCCACTGGCTGCGCCGCCACGACGAGTACGGGAAAGCCTGAGGATTCGACCGATCCGGGCAGTTCACGCGTTGTGATGGCTGCCCCTGCGTCACGCGACGCCGACGGCGTGCCGAGGATCGGACGGCCCGCCCCATGCGCCGCCAGGAGGAGCCCCGGCCCCGTCCGCTGCCACCGCCACGTCGGACTGCCCGCCGAGCGGCGCCCGGTCGGGCGTATCAGCCGAGGAACCGCACGGTGGTCGACACGAACCGCCGGTGCGCAGGGAGGCCCCCGAGGTCGCCGAGGTAGACGGAATCCCGCATCGGTCCGCCGGGCAGGCAGACCACGGGGGCGCCGGCGCCCTCCCCGAGGACACGGTAGGCGAGCTCGGTGCCGTCAGGCGCAATGAGAGTAGGCATGGTGTGATCCCAGCAGGTGTGCGGTGTCATCGTGGAGTTGAGGCGGTCCGGAGCGCCGGAGAGGCCACCCGCAGGCACGCCTTCGCCAATGGGGCGGCTGCGCCTGCCGATCCGGCCGGCCCGGCCGCTCGCGTGGGCCGGCCGGCTACGTGGGCCCGGCCGGCTGCGGACAGCGGGCCGAGCGCGTGTACTCGACCATCGGTGGCAACGGCCCACGGCCGGGCTCCGTGAGCCGCTGCGCACGATCTCCCCGGGACGGCGTCGGTCTACGGCCTACGGTCTACGCCCCGGAACCCGGAGTGGGCAGCAGCCCGTCAACCGCGAAGTGCGGCGATCTCGGCTTCGGGGGCCAGCCCCAGGATCGGGCGGTCGGGACGCTGCGGCGAGACTCCGCCCAGTTCCTTCAGCCACGCCCAGGTATCGGCGACGGTCTCGGCGACCGGCCGGCAGCGCAGCCCGTCCGCGAACGCCTTGGATGTCTCGGCGCCGTACAGGAACTCGTGCAGCTCGCCTGGCGGTGCCCAGATCGGCAGCTCCGTCCACGGTGCGATTCCGGCGGCGGCGATCCGCTCGGGGTCGGTCCAGCGCAGCTCCGCATCCGATCCGGTCGCGGCCACGCACGCCTCCAGAAGCTCACCCATGGTGGCGTGACCGCGCCGGCTCACCAGGTTGTACGGGCCGGACAGCCCGCGCACGGCGGCGTCCAGGGCCCAGATCGCAAGGTCACGCGTGTCGACGTACTGGAGTGGCAGGTCGCGCGGGCCGGGGGCGAGCACGGGGCCGCCGCGGGCGATCCGGTCCAGCCACCAGGTGAGCCTGCCGACGTCCTCGCCCGGGCCGAGGATGAGGCCGGCGCGCAGCAGCAGCGAACGGTCCTCGCCGAACGCGCCGGTGACGGCGAGCTCCCCTCCGCGCTTGGCCTGCGGATAGGGGACATCGCCGTCGTCGGGCGAGCCGTCCAGTAGGACGCCGTTCTCGGCGGCACTGTGGTCGACCGGGTCGGCGTACACGGATCCGCTGGAGACGTACACGTACCGGCCGACGCGCTTCGCGAGCACGTCCGCCGCGTCGCGTACGGCCGAGGGCCGCGCGGACCAGGTGTCCACGACGAGGTCCCACTCGGCGGCACCGAGCGCGGCCAGTCCGTCGGGGGCGGTCCGGTCGCCCTGGAGGACGGTGGCGCCGGACGGCGGTCGGCGGTTGCCACGATGGAGAAGGGTCACGTCCCAGTCCCGGGACAGGGCCTCGTTGACGATGGCGCGTCCGACGAAGCCGGATCCACCGAGCATGAGAAGTCGCATGCCAACCACTGTCCTCACCGATGTGCCGGTTGGTCCACCCCCATCCGCCATCAGCGGAATCGCCGTCAGCTGAATCCGAACCGGCAGTGCCCGGAAGGGCGTTCTCCCGCCCGTCTTCCAGGTCGCCCTGCAGTGGGCCGGTGGGCCGCAGTGGGAGGAGATGCCGGATCGCGCCGTCGACCACCCCGATCGGCCCCAACAGCCGCACGTCATCTACGTCGTCGCGGGACTCATCTTGTTCCTCCCGACGGTGAGCGCACCGGTCGGCCACCGTTTGCGCGCCGCACCGCAGGCAGCCAGGGGAAGCCGCCCACAACACGTCCCGATCCGGTCGGCCGGTCCCTGGCGATCGCGCCCCCCGCGCGGTCACCGGGCGAGGAGACGGACATGCTTCCACGGCATTCCCGAACCGCTCGGACACCCGCCGGATCGCAGGGGCAGAAACGGCCCGAACGCCTATGGCCGCGCGATGGGATCGCACTGCGAATACCGCCCGGCGGAAACAACAAAAAGGCCGCCTCCGCATCTCTGCGAAAACGGCCCACGCCCTGAATAAACGCTGATCTGAACAACAGGATTTGCACCTGCGCCCCCGCCACCTCCGCGGTCCCCTTATGCCCCGGCCTGAAGGCTGGGCTGGGATTTAGCGACCACGAGTCGCAGAATCAGGGCTCCTGCTCCGCTGATCTGCATATTTCAACTCCTCGCGATCGTCCTACCGGTAAGTCCTCCGGCACTTTCCAGGTTACTCCGGAAAAGCCCGTAACAGGGCCCGTCGGGTGGACGAATACCGTCGCGTGGGTTCCCCGCCGCGGCTGCCCGTCCGATCGAGCCGCCCGGGACCGTACCGACCGTCATGCGGGTCGCCCGGCTGCACCGTCCCCCAACGGTCGTCGTACAGGAACCGCCGATCGCGGAGTCGGGCCCGGCGTCCTGCGGGAAGGCGCGCTTGCCACCGACGCCGGCCGTGCGCTGGTGCCCGGGCTCGAACGGGCGCAGGCTGAGAAGCACGGGTTACCAACCTCTGGTCAGGCCCGCTCGGACCAGCGTCCTGGGGGCGGCCGAGCAGGGATCGGCAGCGGTGCACGGTGATCCGCGCACGTGGCAATCGAGCGGGGCACCCGAGACATCCCGGCCCTCGCTGCGCAGAGACCGTACCTCCCCGCCCGCCGAATCGCCGGAGGTTCCCGATGACCGATACTCCTGCCTCCCGCCCGACCCACCCGATCGTGGTCGGCACGGACGGGTCAGCCCCAGCCCGGCAAGCCGTGATCTTCGCGCTCCGCGAGGCGCAGCTGCGTGGCACCGGTCTTCGGGCCGCCTGTGCATTCGAGTACACCCCGACCCAGTACTCGGGCTTCGAGCGGACGGCCGGCTCCGGCCCCGACGGCGGTCCCATCCCGCAGCAGCGCGATCTCGTCATGCAGTCCGTGGCCGACTCCGTCAGGGAACTGCAGCTACAGCTCGGCGGCCCGCCGGTGGAAGTGGAGATCGTGTGTGAACGCGGACGTCCGGCGCAGGTCCTCCTCGAGGCAAGCAGGGACGCCTGCCTTCTCGTTGTCGGTTCCCGAGGATCGGGTGCCTGGGGACGCCTCACCCTCGGGTCGACCAGTACCGAGGTCGTCCACCACGCCCGCCTCCCGGTCGTCGTCGTCCCGATGGACGACGACACCGCATCCCCCTGAACGCCTCATCGGCGGTCCGGGCGGGGTGTCCGGGCCGGCTGTCCCGGACACCCCGGGCCGCCCTGTCGACAAGCAGGACCCGATCGCGACCATCCCACCGCTTCGGGTACCAGCACGGTCGGACCCGTCCTCAGTCGGCCTCAACCGGGGACGGCGGCTGCTCGTCGGCCGCGGTGGCGGTGTGGATCGGGCCGTCGGTCCGGGTGAGCGGCCGACCGGTGCCGCCCCAGCGGGCGGCGATGATCTCGGCGGCGACGGAGACTGCCGTCTCCTGCGGCGTGCGGGCACCGAGGTCGAGCCCGGCGGGGGCCGCCATCCGAGCCAACTCCCCTTCTTCCAGGCCGGCTTCACGCAGACGGGCCAGCCGGTCGCGGTGGGTTCGGCGCGAGCCGAGCGCGCCGATGTACGCCAGTTGCGGCAACCGCAGCGCGGTAGCCAGCAGCGGCACGTCGAACTTGTGGTCATGGGTGAGGACGGCCACCACCGTACGGCCGTCGATCCGACCCTCCGCGGCTTCCTCGGCCAGGTACTGGTGCGGCCATCGCACCACGACCTCGTCCGCGTGCGGAAAGCGGGAGGCGGTGGCGAACACCTCCCGCGCGTCGCACACCGTGACGCGGTAGCCGAGGAAGGACCCCAACTCGGCGACCGCGGCGGCGAAGTCGATCGCACCGAACACCAGCATGCGCGGCGGTGGGACGAACGACCCTACGAACACGGACAGTTCGCCGAGCTCGGCGAACTCCTCACCGTTCAGGCAGCGGCCCGCGGCGTCATAGTGGCGCAGCGCCGTCGTGCCGTGTTCGAGCAGGCCGCGGACGTCCAGCCCCACCGCGCGGTCCAGCACGGCGGAGCCGAGGGTGCCGCAGGCGCGGTCCGGCCAGACGACCAGGCGGCTCCCGAGCGCGCCCGGGCCGTCGCCCGGGCCGGTCACCACGGTGGCCACCGCGACGGGCTCGCCTGCGCTCAACGACGTCACCACGTCCGGCAGTTCGGGGAAGGTCCGGCTGGACACGGGTTCGACGAAGATCTGGATCGTGCCGCCACAGGTCAGCCCCACCTCGAAGGCGTCGCCGTCGCTCACCCCGTACGACCGCAGCACCGGGCGTCCCGAGATCCGGGCCTCCTCGGCCTCTTCGTACACCGCGCCCTCGACGCAGCCACCCGAGACGCTGCCGACCACCGTGCCGGAGGCCGAAACCGCCATCGCCGCACCCGGCCGGCGGGGGGCGCTCCGGAAGGTGCTGACCACGGTGGCGAGCCCGAAGCTCTCGCCCGCGCGGTACCACGGGTACACCTCGTCCAGGATGTCACGCACGGTGTCCCCCTTGCGAACGCCGGCAGGCCCCACGCAGCCGACGCGCGACCCCGAGCAGGACCAACCCGGCGAGGACGATCGGCAGCAAGCGCTTGGCCACCGGTCCGCGGGCCACAGCGAGCAGGTCCAGCGGCTCGCCCTCCAACGGGGCGGCCTGCGGCTCCCCCACGGGTGCCGCCGGCCCGGCGGCGGGTTCGGCGGCGGACGGCCCGGCGGCGGCTTCGGCGGCCGGCTGCGTGGCCGGCGCGGCCTCGCCCCCGGTCTCGTACTCGGCGGCCAGCCGCTCCTCCAGGCAGGCCGTGAACTGGCCCAGCAGCTTCCGGCTGATGTCCGTCATGACGCCCTTGCCGAACTGGGCCACCTTCCCGGTGATGCTGAGCCGGGTCTCGACGGTCACCCGGGTGCCGTCGCCGTCCGGGACCAGCCGTGCGGTGATGTGCGCGTCGGCATTGCCCTGGCCGTGCGTGTCGCGTCCGGAGGCGGTGAGCCGCACGGTGTGGTTCGCCTCGTCCAACTCGTCGAACGCGGCGGTGCCCCGGTACTGCACGGTCACCGCGCCGACCCGCACCTTGACCGTGCCGTGGAACCGGTCGCCGTCGACCTCGGTGAGCTGCGCCCCCGGCATGCACGGCGCGATCCGCTCGACGTCGGTGAAGAGCTCCCAGGCCGCTTCGATCGGCAGGCTCACGCGGAACTCGTTGGTGAACTCCATGTGGACGGGCCTCCTTGCCCGGATCTGCCCGGTTCCCCGAATTCCGGCCGTCGACGTACGTTCCAACGACGACCGACCACCCGGCGATTCCCGCCGGAGCCGTCTCCGGTCAGCTCCACAGGCTCACCCGGACGGTCGGCCGATAGTGGTCCACCGGCACGCCGGTGGCCCGTGCCAGCAGGCTCTGCACGGCGGCGGGCGTGGTCACGAACCGGAACAGCGCGGACGCGGCCGGTGAGCGCCGGTCGCCGTGCAGCGCGGCGGCTCGCAGCACGCCGTTGACCGGGGTGCCGGGCACGGCGACCACGGTGAGGGTGCCGTGGCGCAGCTCGTCGCGGACGAGGTGGAGCACGGCGAGCGAGAGCCCGTCGCCGGCGACGGCCGCGCCCAGCGCCGCGCTGGCGCTGGGGAAGATCGACGCGTCGGCGTCGCCGACGCCGTGCCGCGTCAGGAAGGCGCCGCCGGGCGTCCCGGGGTCGAGCCCGCCCGGGCCGAGCAGCCAGTGCTCCCGGGACAGCCGGTCGATCGGCAGGTGCAGCCGGGCTGCACCGATGTGGTCCAGCCGGGCGCCGGCGTGGTGCGGCGAGGCAACCACCACGAGCTGGATACGGAGGAACGGGATGTGTTCGAGAGTGTCCGGCCTCGGCGGTGCGGCGACCGCTCCGGGCTCGGCGGCGGCCGGGCTGATCGCGACGTCCGCGCGCCGGTCCAACAGCAGCTCGCCGAGCGCGGTGGACGGCACCGCGAGGGTGGTGGTCTCCACGCCCGGGTGCCGCCGGACGAAGGCCTCCAGCAGCGGCGGAACGATCTGCTCGGCGGTCGTCTCGGTGGCGGCGACCCGCAGGGAGGAGCTGTCCGCGCCGGCCTGCCGGACCTGCCGACGGGTCTCCTCGGCCAGGCCCACGATCTCGGCCGCGCCCGCGGCCAGCCGCCGCCCGCCGGCCGTCAGGGTGATCCCGCCCGCCGCCCGGACGAAGAGCCGGTCGCCGAGCTCGCGGCGCAGCACGGCGACCGCGCCCGAGACCGCGGGCTCGCTGACCCCGAGGGAGATCGCCGCGGCCTTGACCGAGCCGAGCCGGGCCACCGCGACGAACGCCCTGAGCTGTGTGAGGGTCATCGCCGCCTCCCGCGATAGCAGGCCACCCCCGTGTGTCAGCCGTGGACGGCTCTTAAGCATTCCCTTCAGTCGCCGTTGACCCGGGTGGCCGCCGGGGCGACAGTGCGCTCGTGCGGTGTCCGGTCCTTGCCGCGGGCCCGCCGTCACCAGTGGCACTGCACCAGGAGGCCGTCGTGCAGGTTCCCGCATCATTCGAGTACCGGCGGGCAGAGAGCGTGGACGACGCTCTCGCCCTGCTGGAGCGGTTCGGTGAGGAGGCCAGGGTCATCGCCGGCGGGCACAGTCTGCTGCCGATGATGAAGCTGCGCCTGGCCCGTCCGGGGCTTCTGGTCGACATCAACGACCTGCGTGAACTGGACTACGTGCGGCAGGAGGGCGCGGAGCTGTGCATCGGCGCGCTCACCCGCCACCGCGGCCTGCTGGAGTCCGAGCTGGTCGGCCGGCTCCTCCCGATCTTCCACGACGCCGAACGGGTGATCGCCGACCCGCCGGTGCGCAACCGGGGCACCATCGGCGGCTCGCTCTGCCAGGCCGACCCGGCGGAGGACCTGTCGGCGGTCTGCGCGGCGGTCCGGGCAGTGGCGGTGGTGCTCGGCCACGGAGGGCGGCGCTCGGTGCCGATGGCGGACTTCTACCAAGGGCCGTACGAGACGGACGTGGGGCTCGGCGAGATGCTGGTCGAGATCCGCGTGCCGATCCTGCCGAACGCCGGCAGCGCCTACGAGAAGGTGGAGCGCAAGACCGGGGACTGGGCCATCGCGGCGGCCGGCACCGCCCTGTCGCTGGCGGACGGGCGGATCGGGACGGCCGGCGTCGGGCTCGCGGCGGTCGGCGTGTCGGCCGTCGGCTACCGGCGCGCCGAGGAGAGCCTGGTCGGCCGCGAGCCGTCCGAGGAGGCGTTCGCCGAGGCCGGCCGGATCGCCGCCGAGGACTGCGATCCGGTCACCGACACCCGCGGCACCGCCGCCTACAAGCGGCACCTGGCCGGCGAGCTCACCGAACGCGCGCTTCGCCGGGCCGCCGAACGGGCCCGGCAGGCCGCGACCACGGCCTGAACGGACGGAATGGACCGGAAAGGACCTGAACGGACCGGAAAGGACGCTCACGATGCAGGTCACCATCAATGTCAACGGCGAGGACCGCACGGCCGAGGTGGAGGCCCGGCACCTGCTGGTCCGCTTCCTTCGCGACGACCTGGGCCTCACCGGCACCCACTGGGGCTGCGACACCAGTAACTGCGGTACCTGCGTCGTGCTGTTCGACGGCGAGCCGGTCAAGAGCTGCACGATGCTGGCGGCCATGGCGGCCGGACACCGGGTGCGCACCGTGGAGAGCCTGGAGACCGCGGACGGCCTCGACCCGGTCCAGCAGGGGTTCATCGAGCAGCACGGGTTGCAGTGCGGATTCTGCACGCCGGGCATGATGATGACCGCCCGCGCGCTCCTGGACCGCAATCCGGACCCCACCGACCAGGAGATCCGCGAGGCGATCTCCGGCCAACTGTGCCGTTGCACCGGCTACTTGAACATCGTCCGCGCGGTCCGGTGGGCCGCGCACCACCCGGCGGAGGCCACCGTCGCCGCCGATGCGAGCGCGGGGAGCACGCCATGACCGCCGTTCAGGAAACCGGGTCGGCGCCCGCGGAGGAGCGCCCGATCGGCTACGGGCGGCTGAAGCGCAAGGAGGACCCGCGGTTCGTCCGCGGCAAGGGACACTACGTGGACGACGTGCAACTGCCCGGCATGCTGCACGGCGCCGTGCTGCGCAGCCCGCTGGCGCACGCCCGGATCGTGTCCGTCGACACCTCCGCGGCCGAGTCGCACCCCAAGGTCCGGGCGGTGATCACCGGTGCCACCCTGGAGGGGCTGGGCCTGGCCTGGATGCCCACCCTGTCGATGGACACCCAGGCGGTGCTGGCCACCGACAAGGTGCGCTTCCAGGGCCAGGAGGTGGCGTTCGTCGTCGCCGACGACCACTACGCGGCACGCGACGCCATCGAGCTGATCGACGTCGAGTACGAGCCGCTGCCCCCGGTGGTCGACGCGCGGCACGCGCTGGACGCCGACACCCCGGTGATCCGGGACGACCAGGAGGGCCGTACCGACAACCGCATCTTCGACTGGGAGGCGGGCGACAAGGCGGCCACCGACGAGGTGTTCGCGCGCGCCGAGCTGGTCGTCGCCCAGAACATGCTCTACCCGCGCGTGCACCCGGCCCCTCTGGAGACCTGCGGCTGCGTGGCCGACATGGACCCGGTCGACGGCAAACTCACCCTCTGGTCCACCACCCAGGCGCCGCACGCCCACCGCACCCTGTACGCGATGGTCGCCGGGCTGCCCGAGCACAAGATCCGGGTGATCTCCCCGGACATCGGCGGCGGCTTCGGCAATAAGGTCCCCATCTACCCCGGCTACGTGTGCGCGGTCGTGGGCTCGATCCTCACCAAGAAGCCGGTCAAGTGGGTCGAGGACCGCTCCGAGAACCTGATGAGCACCGGCTTCGCCCGCGACTACCACATGAACGGCGAGATCGCGGCGACCCGCGAGGGCCGGATCCTCGGCGTCCGGGTCACGGTGATCGCCGACCACGGCGCGTTCAACGGGACCGCCCAGCCCAGCAAGTTCCCGGCCGGCTTCTTCCACGTCTTCAGCGGCTCGTACGACATCGAGGCCGCCCACTGCGCCGTCACCGGCGTCTACACCAACAAGGCGCCCGGCGGCGTCGCCTACGCCTGCTCGTTCCGGGTCACCGAGGCGGCGTTCCTGATCGAGCGGCTGGTGGACTGCCTGGCGGACGAACTGCACACCGACCCGGCCGAGTTGCGGATGAAGAACCTGATCCGGCCCGAGCAGTTCCCGTACCCGAGCAAGACCGGCTGGGAGTACGACTCGGGCGACTACCCGGCCACCCTGCGCAAAACGCTGGATCTGGCCGGCTACGACGCGCTGCGCCGCGAGCAGGCCGAGCGCCGCGCGCGCGGCGAACTGATGGGCATCGGGCTGTCGTTCTTCACCGAGACGGTCGGCGCCGGGCCCCGCAAGCACATGGACATCCTCGGCCTCGGCATGGCCGACGGCTGCGAGCTGCGGGTGCACCCGACCGGCAAGGCGGTGGTGCGGCTCAGCGTCCAGAGCCAGGGCCAGGGGCACGAGACGACGTTCGCCCAGATCGTCGCCGAGGAGCTCGGCATCCCGCCGGAGGACATCGAGGTGGTGCACGGCGACACCGACCAGACGCCGTTCGGACTCGGCACCTACGGCAGCCGCTCCACTCCGGTCTCGGGCGCCGCGGCGGCGGTGGTGGCCCGCAAGGTCCGCGACAAGGCACGGATCATCGCCGGCGCCATGATGGAGGTCTCCCCCGAAGACCTGGAGTGGGAGAAGGGCCGCTGGTTCGTCAGGGGCGACCCGACGGCCGCGAAGACGATCCAGGAGATCGCGCTCGCCGCGCACGGCGTGCTGGAACTGCCCGAGGGCGTGGAGGGCCATCTGGAGGCCACCACGGTCTACAACCCGCCCAACCTCACCTTCCCGTACGGCGCGTACCTCTGCGTGGTGGACGTCGACCCGGGCACCGGCGTGGTGAAGGTGCGCCGCTTCGTCGCGGTCGACGACTGCGGCACCCGGATCAACCCGATGATCATCGAAGGGCAGGTGCACGGCGGCCTCGCCGACGGCGTCGGCATGGCGCTGAGCGAGATCATCAGCTTCGACGAGGACGGCAACTGCCTGTCCGGCTCCTTCATGGACTACCTCGTGCCGACCGCACTGGAAGTGCCGGCCTGGGAGCTCGGCTACACCGTCACACCGTCCCCGCACCACCCGATCGGAGCCAAGGGCGTCGGCGAGTCCGCGACGGTCGGCTCGCCCGCAGCGGTCGTCAACGCGGTCATGGACGCCATCGGCGTCCGGCACGCCGACATGCCGCTGACCCCCGGGCGGGTGTGGCTGGCGATGCACGGAGGTGTGGAGGCGCCGCAGTGAGCGGGCGGAGCGGGGCCGGCGATCAGAAGGCGTCTGCGCGCGAAGCACCTGCCGGGTTCTGCGAGGCGGCCGCATGAGTGCCGGCCTGGCGGTCGAGCAGCGGATGGCCGAGCTGGCGCGCAGTCGGGTGCCGTTCGTCAAGGCCACCGTGGTGCGCGCGCTGCACCCGACCAGCGCGCAGCCGGGAGACACCGCGCTGGTCCTGGAGGACGGCCGGATCGAGGGCTTCGTCGGCGGGGTCTGCGCCGAGGCGACCGTCCGTGTGCAGGCGCTGCGGCTGCTGCGCACCGGTGAGTCACTGCTGCTGCGGATCTCGCCCGGCGCTCCCGCGCAGCCGCAGGAGGAAGGCGAGGCGGGCACCCTTGTGGTCGCCAACCCGTGCCTGTCCGGAGGCGAGTTGGAGGTCTTCCTGGAGCCGCTGCGTCCCGATCCGGTGGTGCTCGTGCTCGGCGACACCCCCATCGGCCGGAGCCTGGTCGCACTCGGCGCCGGGCTCGAGTACGACATCCGGACCGCCGCCGAGGAGGTCACCGCGGAGGAACTCGCCGACGTGGCGGCCGTGGTGATCGCCTCCCACGGACGACAGGAGGAGGGGCTGCTGACCCGTGCCGCGCGGGCCGACGTGCCGTACGTCGCGCTGGTCGCGAGCCGCCGTCGCGGCGCCACCGTGCTCGGCGGCCTCGACCTCAGCGCAGAGCAGCGGGACCGGATCCACACGCCGGCCGGGCTGTGGATCGGCGCCCGCACGCCCGGCGAGATCGCCGTGTCGATCCTGGCCGAGCTGGTGGCCTCGCGGCACGCCCTGTCGGTACACACCGAGGAGACGACCGCCGAACCGGCTCCGCCGTCCGCCGAACCGCGGACCGCGCTCGACCCGGTCTGCGGCATGACGGTCGCCGTCGTCGCCGACACCCCGTACTCGGACGCCCGCGGGCACCGGCACTGGTTCTGCTCGACCGGCTGCCGCGACCGCTTCGAGGCCGAGACCGCCCAGCCCGCGGAGGCGCTGTGACCGGGGCCGCCACACCCGCGACGACCGAGTCGGCCCGGGCGGCGGTCGCGCGGGCCGTACCGGACCCGCCGACCCTGCACGCCTCGCTGGACTCCCTCGGCTACCTCGCCGACCCGGGCCTGACCACCGCGCTCTACCTCGCGTTGCGCCTGCCCCAGCCGTTGCTGCTGGAGGGCGAACCCGGCGTCGGCAAGACCGAGGCCGCCCGTGCCCTGGCCGGCGTCCTCGGCAGCCCGCTGATCCGGCTGCAGTGCTACGACGGACTCGACGCCGCCGAGGCGCTGTACGAGTGGAACTATCCGCGCCAGCTGCTGAGCATCCGGCTCGCCGAGAGCCGGGGCGTGGCACTGGAGGAGGCCGACCTCTTCACCGACGCCTTCCTGCTGCGCCGCCCGGTACTCGCCGCGCTGACCCACCCGGGCCCCCTGCCCGCGGTGCTGCTGATCGACGAGATCGACCGCGCCGACGACGACTTCGAGGCCTTCCTCCTGGAGGTGCTGGCCGACGCCAGTGTCACCATCCCGGAACTGGGCACCGTGCGTGCCACCGTCACACCGGTCGTCGTCCTCACCTCCAATCGCACCCGCGACCTGCACGACGCCCTCAAAAGGCGTTGCCTCTACCACTGGATCGACTACCCCGACACCGAACGGGTCGTCGAGATCGTGCGCCGCCGCGTCCCCGGGACCACGCCCTCGCTCGCGGCCGACGTGGCAGCGTCGGTACACCGGATGCGGACCCTGGAGGTCCAGAAGCCGCCCGGCATCGCCGAGAGCATCGACTGGGTCGGCGCGCTCACCCTGCTCGGCGTGGAGCGGCTCGACGACGCCGCCGCCGACCGGACCCTCGGGGTCCTCCTCAAGTACCGGGAGGACATCGACCTGGTGCGCGACCGCGGGCTCGCCTGGCTGGTCGGCAGACCCGAGAACTGATCCCCGTGGCCGCACCGCCCGCCGGGCTCCCGCCTTTCGACCGGCCCGCCTTCGCCGCCCGCTTCGGCGCCGCGCTGCACCGGGCGGGTGTCCCGGTCACGCCCGAGCGATCGGGCCGCTTCCTGGACGTACTGCACCTGCTACCGCCCGTGGACCGGCCGACGCTGTACTGGGCGGCCCGGCTGGCCTTCGTCACGGCCCATGAACAGATCGAGCCGTTCAACCGCGTCTTCGCCGCGCTCTTCGGCGGACGGGCGGACCCCGCCGACAACAGGGGGTCCCCCGACGATCCGCCGCTCCCGGGCCTCGAACCCGGACCCGGCGCACCCCCGGCCGCCTTCCCGACACCGCCCCGCCCCGCGGCCGCACCCCTGCCGAGTGGAGCGCTCCACCGGGACGCCGCCGACGAAGCGCGCGAGCGGGCGACCCGCACCGGCGCGGAGCGGTTGGTCGGCAGCACCGCCGAAGCACTCGCGCAGCAGGACTTCGGCACCTTCGGACCGGGCGAACTGGCCCAGCTGGACCGCCTGTTGGACAACCTCGCGATCAGCCTCCCGCTGCGCCGCACCCGCCGCCGGGAGGCCGACCCGCAGGGGCGCCACATCGACCTCCGCCGGAGCCTGCGGCGCAGCCTGCGAACCGGTGGGGAGACCGTCCGGCTGGCACGGTCGCACGGCCGGCTGCGCCGCCGACCGCTGGTGCTGCTGTGCGACGTCTCCGGCTCCATGGAGCCGTACACCCGCGTCTACGTGCGGTTCTTCTCCCGGCTGTGCGCACGGGCGGGGTCCGGGGTGACCGCAGAGATCTTCGTCTTCGCCACCCGGCTCACCCGTCTGACGCCGGTGCTGCGGCACACGGCTCCGGATGCCGCGCTGCGCCGGGCGAGCCGGGCCGCCCCCGACTGGTCAGGCGGCACGCTGATCGGGCGGGCCCTCGCGGAGTTCAACGACCGCTTCGGACGGCGCGGCATGGCCCGGGGAGCGGTGGTGGTGATCTTCTCCGACGGCTGGGAGGGCGAGGACCCGTCAGCCGTCGGCCGGGAGACGGCCCGGCTCAGCCGACTCGCCCATCGCGTCGTCTGGGTCAACCCCCGTAAGGCCGCGCCCGGTTACGCCCCGCTCGCCGCCGGGATCGCGGCAGCGCTCCCGCACTGCGACGCCTTCGTGAGCGGGCACAGCCTCGCCGCGATGGCGGACGTCTTCGACGCCATCGCCGACCGCGAGCCATCAGCGGCAGAGCGAACCGGGAGGACCCGGTAGGCACTCGCGACACGCCCCTGGACACACCCGTTCGCTTCGATCGGTGTGCGGGCGGGCTGCCGGGGTGGTCGACTCGGCCTGTCGGAGTTCGACCGGTGTCCAGGGAGTGCGGCATGGCGATCATGGCGGTTTTCGAGCTGTCGGGGATGACCGAGGCCCAGTACGACAAGAGCGCGGAGATGGTTGCAGGCCGTCCGGGACCGGTCAGGAGCCCGGAGGACTGGCCGGTACCTGGGCTCGTCTCGCACACCGCCGCGCCCACCGCGGACGGCTGGCTCGTCGTGGACGTGTGGGAGTCGGAGGAGGCGTTCCGGGAGTTCGGCGAGGTCATCGTTCCGATTCTGAACGAACTGGGGGTTCAGAACCCGCAGCCGAGGATCTACCCGGTTCACGTCGTGGTGACCCGATAGCCCTCCGGATCCGCGCAGGGCTGCGACCGCGTGTGCCGCCGCTGGGCGGAGGAGGAGTAGGAGGAACCGCCCGTCGGGGGTCGGGGACCGCCCTGGCACGTGCCCTCCTGACTCCCGGGCCCGGGCAGGGCGAGCCTCCGGGGACGGCGGGGCGATCGGTTCTACTGTGCGCTCCATGGGAGAACCCACGCACTCGACCCGCCTTGAGCGCATCCTCGGCGTTCAGCTTTCGGAGGACGCGGTACGGCAGTGGCCGCAGAGCGGCGAACTCATCAGGGGGAGGTCACGGATCGCCGAGGTGGAGTCCCACTTCGTCGGGCTGAGACTCGGGGTGGGGAGGCGGCACACCTGCGGCGACACCGTCGTCGTCGAGTGGAGCACCGACTACGGCGACGGCCGGGTGTACCGGAACGTCTCCATCGCCGAGCTCGAAGCCGGAAGTGCGGTCCGGGTGACCGACTACTGGGGCGAGCCGTTCACCCCACCCCCTTGGCGGGAGACGCTGGCAGAAAGCCTTGAGATGCCCGCCGACGGCACCTGGCCCACCGACGACGCCCTCACCCAGGACTGAGCCGCCGGCGCGCAGACGAGAATGCCCCGTTGCGCCTGAAGTCCCGCTACCGCCGCTCGACCTCCCGGATCCGGTCCCACGGCCGTTCGGTGCGGCCGGACTCCCCGTCTACTGTCTCGCCCGGGAACGACCCGCGCTCTACCTCGCGCTCCTTGCCCGGTGAGCGGCGATCAGGTCGCGGTACCAGGCGTACGAGGCCCGCGGGGTGCGCGTCTGCGTGTCGAAGTCGACGTGGACGAGGCCGAAGCGTTGGTGGTAGCCCTCGGCGCGTCGAACGGGCTGTCATTCTATCGGTCGACCATGAAGACCTCATTGTCTACGGTTCAGAGAGGTCAGCCCGCGTCTCACAAACGAGATGGCCGGTCGGCCGACCACGACCCGACACCCGCGGGCAGGGCCAAACACCTGACGGCCGTGGAACCTAGAACCCACACCTCGCCTGTCGCTGAGTGAGCCTTTGCGAGATACCCGATCCCTGCCCGGCGCACGGGGGCGCAAGACTTCAGGCAAGTGGCACTCCTATGCGCTCCCCCCAATCTCCGATCAAGCTCCGAATCCATACTCGTCCTCTCAAGTTGCGCCGTACCCTGGTGCGTTCGCCTACCGACCAGGTGAGCTCAAGACGACGGACCGGAGGGTCAGCAAGTGGACGGCACCGCCAGCCGCGCGAGGGAGGAGGCCGTGGCCTCCCAGGCTCAGCGATGGGCCGACGAACTCATTGATTTCGGAGCGCGCAACACATTGCTGCACTTCAAGGACACCAAGACTGGCAGCCTCGACCTGACCACCGTCTCGATCGAGGCACAGCACGCGCTGCTGACCGGCCGGAAGGTCCGGCTCGCGAGTCTCGTCCCCGATTCGTCCGATCACAAATCCGCCTGCCTCCGCGCACGCTACCTGCGGCGCCGGATCCAGGAACTGGACGAGGAACAGGGTATCGAGGCGGGCCACCTAGCCTGCGGACTGCTCAACGTGGACCCGCCGAAGACACGTGGCACAACCACCGTCCTCCCACTACGCGCTCCCCTAGTGCTGCTGCCCCTGACGATCCAGCCGCGCACAGCCACCGAGAACGACTTCGTCCTTCAGGTCGACGGCGAGCCGGAGATCAATCCGGTCCTGTTCTACGCGCTGAGCCGCCAGTATGGTCTGGACACCGACCTCGACCAATTGGCTGACCAGGCATCAACCACGCTTGAGGAACAATCGGATCCGGGGACCCGGGTGCGCGCTGTATACGACCTCCTCGCTAAGGCCCTTCACCGGAGCGGGCTGTCCGCGTCGTTCGAGGAACGCCTAGTGGTCGGGGCCTTCAGCTTTGACCGGTTACCCATGGTCAACGACCTGAAGAACTCGAGCTCATTGCTTGCCCAGCACCCCGTCATCGCCGCCATCGCCGGTGACAGCACGGCGGCCCGCTCGCTGTTGGAGGACTCCGAGATCTCTCCTGCGGGAGGCGAGGTCCCGCCGCGGCAGGAGTTCCTCGTCCACGACGCCGATGCCTCTCAGCAGCAGGCGATCCGCGCCGTACTGGCCGGCCGGCACGTGGTCATTGAGGGCCCTCCCGGAACGGGCAAGAGCCAGACCATCGCCAATCTCATCGCCGCACTGGCTGCTGAGGGACGCCGCGTCCTCTTCGTCGCGGAGAAACGCGCCGCGATCGAGGCGGTCACCGACCGACTCGCCCAAGTCGACCTCGACGGACTCGTTCTCGATCTCCACGGGAACAAGCTGAACCGCCGCCAGCTCGCTCAACAGCTTCTTGAGACCCTTGACCGGTCCGGCCAGGAGCCGCCGCCGCGCCCTGATCAGTTGCACGCCTCGCTCGAGCACTTCCGCGGTCAGATCGGCCGGCACGTCTCCGAGTTCCACGAGCCGAGGTCCCCGTGGGGGGTCAGCGCCTACCAAGCGCTGACGGAGCTGTCGGGAGTTCCGTCCGAGCAACAGACCCGCTGGCGCCTGCGTGGTGGTGCCCTGCGGCAGCTGGACCGGGATGCCCGGCAACACGTAGAGCAGGACCTGCACAAGTTCGTCAGCCGGAAGGGGCTGCAGATTCGGCGCGGCCAATCTCCCTGGGCGCGCACCCGCGTACGGGACGCCACGGAACTCCGGCCCGTCCTCGAACGACTGGACCACCTGGCGGGCACGGCCTTCGTGGACACCCGCCGGGAGATCGAGGCACTCATCACCGCAGCGGGGCTGTGCCAGGCACAGGACATCCACGGCTGGCAGCACTTGCTGGACCTTTTGCAAGCCGTGTCCGGCACCTTCGAGGAGTTCACTGCAGAGGTCTTCGGACCGCAGCTCGACCGGCTCGTCGCTGCCACCGCCGACCGAGCTTGGCGCAAGCAGCATGGGCAACCCATCGGCTGGTGGCAGCGGCGCTCCTTGGTCCGTGATGCCAGGGCAGTCCATCGGGACGGACTGCGCGATCGCCGGGTTCTCCACACCCGGTTGGTCCAGGCCCAGGAGCAGCGGACCCGCTGGCAGAGCGTGTCGCTGGACGGCGCGCCGCCGTCCGCCGTCCCTGAGCTCGGCGCCGCTCTGAAAAACTTCACCGAACTTCGCGACCGGCTCGCCGCAGTGGCCCTCTTTGCCGGTGTCGACGATTGGGCACAGAAGCCCGCCGACGAGGTCGCCGAGATCGTGCGAGAACTCGACGCCCACCGCGCGACGCTGTACCAGATGCCCGAACTCAATCAGCTGACCGACCGCTTGGAGGCCGCCGGTCTTGGCCCGCTGCTCGACGAGCTGGCCCAGAACCTCCCCACGCCCGAGGCGGCGGTCGCCCGGTTCCAGTTCGCCTGGTGGTCATCCGTTCTCGACGAGATCAAGATGCATTCCCAGCACGTTCGCACCTTCACCGGACGGGAACACGATCACGCCGTCACACAGTTCCGCCGCACTGACAGCGACCACATGGCCGCCAACGCCGGCCGCGTGCGGTACTCCGTGGCGGCCCGGCTGCGAAAGGCCCGCGATGCCCATCGCGACCAGAACGCCGTGGTCCGCGACCAGGCCGCGCGCAAGACTCGCCACCTGCCCCTGCGTAAGCTGGTAGCCAAAGCCCCCGACGTGCTGATGGCAGCCAAACCCTGCTGGGCCATGTCGCCGCTCGTGGTCAGCCGAGTGCTACCGGCCACCCGGCTGTTCGACGTGGTGGTCTTCGACGAAGCCAGCCAGATCCTGCCGCACGACGCCATGACGTCGATCATGCGGGGTCGCCAGGTCGTCGTCGCGGGTGACCGGAACCAGCTGCCGCCCACCTCGTTCTTCAGCCGCGTGCTAAGCGGCACCGACAGCCAGGAGAACGCTGATGAGGAGGGCGGGAACGATCCCGGCGTCTTCGAATCGCTCCTGGACCTGCTCAGCAGTCGGCTGCCCAACGTCCACACCCTCCGCTGGCACTACCGGAGCAGTGACGAGAGACTGATCGCCTTCTCCAACCGCGAGATCTACGGCGACCGGCTTGTCACGTTTCCGGGGACCGCTGTCGAGAGTCCGATCCGTCTGGAAGTCGTCGACGGCCATACGCTGCCCGGCCAAGACGGCTCCGCACCTCAGGAGGTCGAACGAGTAGTGGAGCTGGCGCTCGACCACGCCGCCCGCACCCCCGACCTGAGCCTCGGCATCATCACCATGGGCCAACGGCACGCCGATCGCATCGATCTCGTCTTGCGCAGAGCCCTCGAGGAGCAGCCGGACCTACAGGATTACTTCAGCCCCGAGGCAGGCCCCGGCCGACGCTTCTTCATCAAGAACCTCGAACGCGTACAGGGCGACGAACGCGACGCGATCATCCTCAGCATCGGGTACGCCAAGGCCGCCAACGGCCGGCTTGCCCAACGTTTCGGGCCGCTCAACAACGAAGGGGGAGAGCGTCGGCTCAACGTCGCCGTCACGCGCGCCCGCAAGCGTATGACGGTCGTCAGCTCGTTCTCCCATCACGACTTCGGCCCGCGTGCCGAGACGAAGAACCGCGGCCCCGAACTGCTGCGCCTGTTCCTCGAATACTGCGCTGTCCAGGGTGACCTCTCCCGGTCCGGCGGTCGCCAGGAGTCGTACGAGCTGAACCCGTTCGAGCGGGAGGTTCTGGAGGCCATGCGGTCCTCGGGCGTCCCCGCCGTCCCGCAATGGGGCGTTTCCGGCTACCGTATCGACTTCGCACTGGCCCACCCGGAGCGCCCCGGTCAGATGCTGCTCGCTGTGGAGACGGATGGCGACCGCTACCACCGCACAGTGAGCGCACGAGACCGTGACCGGCTCCGCCAGGCGCACCTGGAACGGCTCGGCTGGCACTTCCATCGAATCTGGGCCGCGGACTGGTTCGCTGACCCCCAGGCCGAGACGGACCGACTTGTCGGTGTCTGGCAGGACGTCGTCCGCGCGGCCGATGAACCGCCGAGCGGCAGAGTGATTCAGGACCCGGTCCCCGCTCCACGCCGGGCAGAGGAGCCTTCGAGTCGGCGAGGACCTAGACCGTCGTTGAGGCCCGGTGGCAGCATCGGCACCTACTCCGATATGGACCTCCGCGCACTCGCCGGCTGGATTCTCAGCGACGGCTACCAGCTCGACCGTGATACCCGGATCAGTCAGGCCATGACCGAACTCGGCTTCCGGAAGCGAGGACGGGTCATCGTCGAACGCCTCAACCAGGCGTTCGATCACTCTCAGCAGTTCGCGGACAAGGAGCACATCTGATGCCCCAGCTCGATCCCATGACCATCCAGCGCATCGCGCGACTCGTCGTGGACACGGACGGCCCTTTCGAACGCCCTGGCTACCAGCTGGCCGAGCTGCTGAAACGAGCGGCCTGGCCCGTACCAGTTGAATACGACGGCACGGCGAGGGTGCCCTGGCTCACCGAGACGATCACGGAGTCGGCCCATGACGAAGCCGCTGTCAGCCGCTTCCTCTGCCGCATCTGCGATCCGCTGGAGTACGAGGACGGCATGGCGTCCGCCGACCTCCTCCGGCAGGGACTCAACCAGGTTCTCGCCGCAGAGCAGCTGTCGATCACTTACGTCGGCGGCCGCCCGATGCTGGGTTCGCTCGGCGAGGACGGCCGATCGACCACCTTCAGTCCACCCGACGACTTGGAGGCACGTGTCCGACGACTGGTCAGCAGCGACGAGATCACTCGTCAGCTCATGCAGCGGGTGAACGAGACCCGTATCTGCGCGGACAACGGTGCGTACGTCTTCGCCCTCATCGGCATCGGAAGCTTCACCGAAGGTCTACTGCTCGACGTGCTGACCAAACGCGAACCGAGCCTGGCGCAGGGATTCCCGAATCCCAACGGAGGAAGGCCGGTGCCGGCGGCAAAGGCCAGCCTGGCGCTGCTACTCGACACTGCACGGTCTCGGGGCTGGATTCAGGTCGACGCTCACGACTTCATGAAAATCGTCCGCGAGTACCGCAACTTCGTCCACCTTCGTCAGCAGCGGGAACGCGGGATCGACCCCGACCACGACACCGTCATGATGTGCTGGGGCCCGGTCCTAGCCGTTCTCAACGATCTCGAGTCGAGCCTGCAATGACTACTACCTGGCATATCGCGCCCGTTGGGTGGCGACCGGGTCGCCCTACCAGCCGTACGACGCCCGCTGCCCCTCAACACATGACGTCGTTCTGGCCGCAGTCACCTGACCCTCGGTCAACTCCTTTGTTTCCTCCAGTCACTGGCATCGCTGCGAACCGCGGAGTGTCGCTCCGCTCCGTACAATAGAGCCACGAGTACGTCGTCGAGTGTTTCCGCCGATTCGAAGGCGAGGCAATGTCCGACTCCTCCGTCCCGCGCTCCCGTTCCCGTGGATCCTCCCGACGCCGGAGGTCCCGGTTCATCGACCAAGCTCGTTTCACCCAACCGGAGTTGCTCGCCGAACGACTGCTCATCCATGTGGACGCCACGCGAGTGGGGTGGGTGCGAGACCAGCTCAACACAGGCCGGAGCGGGCTCGTGATCGGTGGTCCGAAGGCTCTCAGTAAGGCACTGGACCTACGGGAGGAGGGCTATGAGGACGTGCTCCTCGCCGACCCGGCGTTCTACGAGGTCGGCATCGCGACGGCAGACCTTCCCTACCTGCAGCGGACTGGTGAGTTCCCCGCCACCGACCCGCTCGGTCAGGCAGTCCAGGAGCAGCTCGCCGTCGGCGCGACGGCGGCACTCACGCCAACCGGGTACCTCCGAGCCGGGGACACGGCCGCTGTGCGGGCTGCTGTGCGCGAGGTGGTCGTGCGCGAGGATCCTCGAATCGTGCTCGCGCTACCGATCGACGTCGGCTGGTTGCAGATTGACCTGGTCGGAAGTCTCATCGATGAACTGAGCACAGCACCGGGATCCAAGGCCATCATGCTCGGCGGCCAGTTGGACCCACTGGCGAGCTTCCCCGACGCTCTCACCGGCCTGACCCGGGTCCTGGCTCAGGTACCGGGCACCGCCCTGCTGCGGGCCGATCTCGCGGCGTTCGGCGCGCTCGCCGGGGGCGCGGCATTCGCCGGCTACGGGCTTTCGGGGCGCCTCCGGCACGTCGTGCCACCCGGCGAGCCGACGAAGAGCTCGGGGTTCGCCGATTCCCCGTCCGTCCTGTTCCCCGAGTTGATGGCCCTCTTCCTCGGAAAGACCCTCGCACGCCGCTTCGCTGCGACGCACGCACCAGTGTGCGAGTGCACGGCCTGCGGCCATCGGCCGCTGGACAGTTTCCCGAGCAATCGTGACGCTCGGCCAGCAGCACAGCACAACACGTCCGTGTTGCTTTCCTGGCAGCAGATGTTGCAGACGTTGACGCCCGGGCCCGACCGCCAACGGTGGTGGCAGGAACGCTGCCGTGCCGCCGTGAACCGCTATCCGCTCGTCAACGCCGCCATCCAGCAGCCGAACGGATTCAGGGTCCAGCCTCAACTGCTGCGGTGGTCCCTCCTCGATGCGACGGCACCTTCGACGTCGACAGGCGCAGGAGCGGACTGAGAGGCGGGCTGTTCACCAAGTCGTCCGTACAGCTCCTCGACGAAGTGCCAGGCCGCTGCGGTGTGCCGCAGCGGCCTGTACGCCTCGGGTTGCAGGGCCATCCGAATCCCGTCCTGCTCATGGACGAAGACGCCGATGCCGTAGAAGGCGGCCTCCGTCAAGATCTCGTCCAGTCCCGCGCACGGGGTCCGGCGGAGCAGGACGGCTCGGCGGCAGAACGGTGCGAATCGGCCTGCACGCTCGAGACCCCGCCGCCAGTCGGTGGCCGACACAACCGCGAGGTCAACGGCGAGCGGCCGGACCGCTCGACGTGTCACCAGCCCCGTGTCCGACTCGACCGCTCCGTGAGGGAAACAACGAACCTCTACTCGCTGCGGGACCGAGCCCACCGGAACGGGAAGGTCGACCGGAAGGCCGAGCAGGCACTCCAACACGGGAATGCTGTTTAGCCGCTCAGCGCCAACCGCTTCCCGCCTGCGATGCTCACCTTCATCGATCCGGTACAGCAGAAGGGCACGGGTGCCCAGGACCGAGAGCGTGATCCCTTCACTCTCCGAGGACACCTGTGAGAGGGCCGCCTCGCGGACAGAGCGCCAAGCCGCAGGATTCGCCACACTTGCCATGGACCCCACCTTGCCGTACAGCGCGGCACCACGGCCAGGCGCCCCTCCGCGCCGGGCTTCTGGGATTGCACGGGCGGATCTCGCATCCTCAGGGCAGCACGGGCCCGGGTGGCCGAGTCAGGCGAGGGCAAGGAGCCTCCTGGCACCGGGATCCTTCGACTGGACACGCGAGGTGAGGTCCTGGAGTCTCAAGGCCGCCTTCCCTGCGCAACCGACCCGCAGTTGAACCACTGGCGACGGGCTACGGACTTGTCGAACACCCTGTCTTCTGCCTGAGTCCGAGGGTCAGCTGCTGTGAGTCGAACCGTCCGGATGGCCTCTCGGCTGTTGCCGAGCAGCCATCCACTCCGCAGCGACCGCCGACCAACTACTGTGCGCGATCGACACGATGGGTGGCAATCAGGTCGCGGTACCAGGCGTACGAGGCCCGCGGGGTGCGCGTCTGCGTGTCGAAGTCGACGTGGACGAGGCCGAAGCGTTGGTGGTAGCCCTCGGCGCGTCGAACGGGGTGTCATTCCACCCGGAAGCCCGTTCTCCCTCTTCGATCCTCTTGCTCACCAGACCAGCTGAGGACAACAGAGGTTCGTGGCGCCTCGGGGCGGGCGGCCCGCCCTCCTCAAGGAACAACGTCGAGGACGGCGCCGTCCTCGCCACCCGTGCCATGGCCGACCGCCGTGCGGGCCCTGAGCACTACCGGTCCGCGGCCGGCGACAGGCCTGCGGTGCGCGCGGCGACGCCCGCCTGGACTGCGAAGAGGCGGTCCCGCGCGTGCTGGTCGAGCGTGTGGAAGTGGCCGTGCGCCTCAAGGGTGACGAAGCCGTGCACGGTGGCCCAGGCCAGCATCAGGGCTTCCGCCGCGTCCGGCACCAGCGGGCTGCCGAGCCGGCCGCGTTCGGCCGTGTCGGCGACGAGTTCGACCATGTGCTCCATCGCCCGCCGGCCGGCCACCACGGTCGGTCCGTCCGGTGGGGCCGCGTACCCGGGTACGGGGGCGCCGAAGATGAGGGCGAAGCGCTCCGGATTCCGCTGCGCCCAGGTGCGGTAGCCGATGCAGGTGGCCACGAAGCGTCCGTCCAGGTCGTCCGGCGGCACGGTCTCGCGGGTCGCCGTCAGCGCGTCCGACAGGCTGTCGTACGAGTCGGCGACCAGGGCGGTGAGCAGCTCGTCCCGGTCGGCGAAGTAGCGGTACAGCGCGGGCGGGGTCATCCCCATGCTGCGGGCGATGTCGGTGAAGCGGAGGTTCGCGGCGCCGCGCTCGACGATCAGGCTCAGGGCCGCGCGCTTGATCTCCTCCACCGTGTCGGCGCGAAGCCGCTCACGGCGGCTCCGCCCCCCGCTCCCGTCGGTCGACCCACCCGTCATCGCATCTCCATCCGCTCGCCGCGCCAGTCACCGCGTTGACAATCCGTACCCGTCGAGGGAAACGTTACGCCTCGTAAGGC
This sequence comes from Kitasatospora sp. RG8, assembly GCF_017813315.1. NCBI lineage: Bacteria > Bacillati > Actinomycetota > Actinomycetes > Kitasatosporales > Streptomycetaceae > Kitasatospora > Kitasatospora sp. RG8. Next base: position 55,958 of record NZ_JAGIYX010000020.1, on the reverse strand, counting down.
GCGTTATGAAGCGTAACGCTTTGCCTGGGGGCGGAGCCCCTGACGACGCACGGAGGACCACATGTCCCAGGGACTGCGCGAGGATCGGCGGACAGCCGCCGGGGAGAGCGGGTCACACAGGCCCGGCCCGCTCGGCCGAATAGCCGGTTGGAGCTTCCGGAACCGGGGCCGCACGGTGCTGCTCTGGCTGCTCGCCGCCGGCGCGGCCTTCGGCCTCTCGGCCGGCCTCGGCGCCAAGTACAGCGCCGACTACACCGCGCCCGGCTCGGACTCCAAGCAGGCCCAGCAACTGCTGGCACGGGACTTCCCCGGGCTGGGCGGTGAATCGATCAGCCTGGTGCTGACCTCGGACGGCAACGTGACCGACGCCGCCACCCGCGACCGGGTCAAGGACCTGCTCGCCCGGATGGCCGAGGTGCCTCACGTCAGCGGCATCGACGACCCGTACGGCCCGCGCGGCAAGGTGTCGGCCGACGGCCGCACCGCCCTCGGGCAGATCCACCTGGACGTCGCCGTCGCCCCCGACATGCCCAAGGCCGACACCCAGCGGCTGCTCGACCTCGCCCGCCCCGCCGACGGCGGCCTACGAGTCCACCTCGGCGGCATGACGGTCCAGCAGGCCGAGCAGGGCGCGATCGGCTCGGAGGGCATCGGCATCGCGGCCGCCACCCTGATCCTGGTGATCACCTTCGGCTCGGTCGTGGCCGCCGGCCTGCCGCTGCTCACCGCGCTCGGCGGGCTCGCGGTCAGCAGCGCCCTGCTGCCGGTCCTCGCCGCGATCATGCCGGTCCCGGACTGGTCGACCTCGCTCGCCGCGATGCTGGGCATCGGCGTCGGCATCGACTACGCGCTGCTGCTGGTCACCCGGTTCCGCGAGTGGCGCGTCGAGGGGCTCGAACCCGAGGCCGCCACGGTCGCCGCGCTGGACACCGCGGGCCGCGCGGTCGTGGTCGCCGGAATGACCGTGGTGGTCAGCATGCTCGGGCTGTTCGCGATGGGCCTGTCGTTCATGCGCGGCGCCGCGGTCTCGGCGATCCTCTCCGTGTTCGTCGTGATCGCCGCGTCCGCCACGCTCTTCCCCGCCCTGCTCGGCTACCTCGGCCGACACGTCGAGCGCCTCCGGCTGCCCCTGCCCCAACGCCGCGCCGCCCGGGGCGAGAGCTCGGTGGGCGCCGGCTGGCTGCGCTGGAGCAGGCTCGTCGAGCGTCACCGCATCCTCGGTGCCGTCACCGGGGTCGTCGTCCTGCTGGCGCTCGCGGCGCCGTTCCTGGGTGTGCGCTTCGGCTTCCCCGACGCGGGCAACGACCCCGCCGGGCGCTCGAACCGGCTGGCGTACGACGCGGTGGCCGCCGGCTTCGGACCGGGAAGCAACGGACCGCTGGTCCTGGTCGCCGAGTTGGCGCCGGGCACCCCCGCCGAGGCGACGGCCCCGCTGCCCACCGCGCTGAAGGCGGTGCCCGGCGTCACGGCCGTGACCCCTCCGGTGCCCGGCTCCGACGGCCGCTCGCTGCTGCTCACCGTCTTCCCGGACAGCGGTCCGCAGTCCAGCGCCACCAAGACCCTGGTCCGCGACCTCCGCGATCACGTCATCCCGGCCGCGGCCGGCCGCGGCGTCCGGGTGCACGTCGGCGGGGCGACCGCCAGCGCGATCGACAGCACCGACAACATCGCCCGCCGCATCCCGCTGCTGGTCGGCGGCGTGGTCACGGTGTCGATGCTCCTGCTCCTGGTGGCCTTCCGCAGCCTCGTCGTCGCCCTCAAGGCCGCTGTGATGAACCTGCTCTCCGTCGGCGCCGCGTACGGCGTGGTCGCCCTCGTCCTCGAAGGCGGCACCGCCGGCCGGTTGATCGGCATCGACAGCCCCACCCCGCTGCCGGCCTTCGTGCCGGTGCTGACCTTCGCCGTCCTGTTCGGGCTCTCGATGGACTACGAGGTCTTCCTGGTGAGTCGGATGCGTGAGGCCTGGCTTCGCACCGACGACAACGCGGAGTCCATCGTCAGCGGACTGGCGGGCACCGCGCGGGTGATCACCGCGGCGGCGGCCATCATGGTCGCCGTGTTCGCGGCCTTCGTCCCGGCGCCCGACCTGCCGATCAAGGTCATCGGCGTCGGCATGGGGTCGGCCATCCTGATCGACGCCACGCTGGTCCGACTGCTGCTGGTACCGGCCGTGATGCACCTGCTCGGCCGCGGCAACTGGTGGCTGCCAGCCTGGCTGGACCGCCGCCTGCCCCACCTCCACGTCGAAGGACACACCGAGCTCTACCAGCCGGAGCCCGCCCCCGAGGCGCCCCGCTCCCCGGCGGTGGTCGGCTAGTGGCAGCAGCGGACCGCGGGCGCTTCACGACGCCCGCGGTCCGCTGGTCACGGCGGAAGGCGGCGAACGGCACCAGCGTCCTTGCTCGGCGCAGTGGTCGGCCTTGCCGGCGCGGCCCTGGCGCTCTGGCTGGTCCGGGAGGGCGAAATCGACCGCGAGGCACGGCTCCATCCCGCGACGACGCGCAGACGGCGCTCAGCCGGGCCGGGCCCGCGACGACCGGCAGCCCCGACCCGGACGACGACCCGGCGACGCCGACCCGCGCCGGCGGAACGGGTGCCAGGCAGGTCACGGCGTCGCCGACGACGCAGTGCCCGGATCGGTCCGGCTGACGAGCCGGTCGGTCAGCCGGCCTTCCGGGCCCGGCGCATGACCGCCGGCTCGGTCCGCCGCAGGAGCCAGTAGACGACCAGGCCGTAGGCCAGGCTGAGCACCAGCAGCATTCCGGTGCTCAGCAGCCAGGTCCCCGCGCTGTGCCGGAACAGCGGATCGGCCGCCAGGTCGCTGCCGGGCGAGATGGCGTGCAGATCGACGGTGGCGGCCATCGCCGCCATCGCCCAGCGGGACGGCACCAGCCAGGAGAGCTGTTCGAGTCCCGGCACCCCGTACAGGCGCAGCTGGGTGCCGGTGAAGACGACCTGCACGATGGCCAGCAGCACCAGCAGCGGCATGGTGGCCTCTTCCTTGCCGACCAGCGCCGAAACCAGCAGTCCCAGCATCATTCCGGCGACGGCGAGCAGCGCCATCACGATGACGATCTCGGCGAGCGGCGGCAGGAAGACCCCGCTGCCGCCCTCGGGTCTGAGCCGCACTCCCGCCAACGCGACCATGGTCAGCACCACGGCCTGCACCACCGTGACCGTGCCGAGCACCACCACCTTCGAGCAGAGGTACGCCGATCGGGAGAGCCCGACGGCGCGCTCCCGCCGGTAGATCACCCGCTCCTTCACCAGCTCGCGGACCGCGTTGGCGGCACCGGTGAGCACCCCGCCGACGCAGAGGATCAACAGCGCACTGAACACGCTGCTGTCGGTGAGCTTGCCGCCGGCCAACGCCCGGGCCAACACGCCCATCACGAACGGCAGCGCGATCATGATCACCACGAAGGTGCGGTCGGCGGCCAGTGCGGCGGTGTAGCGGCGCACCAGGGTGCCCAACTGGCGGTCCCAGCGCTGCGGCTGAGGGGGCGGCTTGGCCGGTACGGGCCGGGCACGGCGTCGCGCGGGCAGCGGGGACCTCAGGCTGCGCTGCCCGGACGGCGCAGAGGGCACACCACTCCGCTCGGCCGGCGCCGACGGCGGCACCACGTCCGACTCGCCCGGCCCCGACGGCGGCACCACGTCCGACTCGCCCGGCCCCGACGGCGCGACCGGGGCTCGGGGCCGTTCCATGGGGTCGATGTACCGGCGGTACGCGGGCGAAGCCCGGTACTCGCCCATCCAGTCGCGGTCCTCCTGGGTCTCGAAGTTCTCGAACGCTTGCGGCCACTGCGAGCACCCGAAGTACTCCAGAGCGTCGCCGGGCGGTCCGTAGTACGCGGTGCGACCGCCCGGGGCGAGCATCAGCAGACGGTCACAGAGATCGAGGCTCAGCACGCTGTGCGTCACCACGACGACGGTGCGACCGTCGTCCGCCAGGTCCCGGAGCATCTGCATCACCGAGCGGTCCATCCCCGGGTCCAGGCCGGAGGTCGGCTCGTCGAGGAAGAGCAGCGACGGCTTGGTGAGCAGTTCCAGTGCCACACTGACCCGCTTGCGCTGACCGCCGGAGAGGCTGGCGACCACCAGGTCGGCCCGCTTCTCCAGGCCCAGCTCGGCGATCACCTCGTCGACCCGGGCGTTCCGCTCGGCCGCCCCGGTGTCGCCGGGGAAGCGCAGTTCGGCGGCGTAGCCGAGCGCGCGCCGGACGGTCAGCTGGGTGTGCAGGATGTCGTCCTGCGGCACCAGGCCGATCCGATGGCGCAGTTCGGCGTAGTCGCGGTAGAGGTCGCGACCGTCGTAACGCACCGTGCCACCGTCGGCGGGCCGCAGCCCGGTGAGCGCGTTCAGCAGGGTCGACTTGCCCGAGCCGCTCGGACCGGTGACCGCCAGCAGGCAGTCCTGGCCGACCGGGAAGCTGATCCCGTCGAGCAGCCGGCCGTCGCCGACCGTGACCACCAGGTCGGCCACGTCGAGGGTGATGTCGCCGGTGTCGACGAACTCCTGGAGTTCGCCGTCGACCAGGCAGAACTCCGAATGGCCGATGCCCAGCAGGTCTCCCGGGCCGATCACGGCCTCCACCACCGGTTGACCGTTGAGGTAGGTGCCGTTGTGGCTGTGCAGATCGGTGATCGCGTACCGGCCGTCGGCGGTGGTGTGCAGTTCGGCGTGGTGGCGGGACACCTCGAGGTCGGCCAGGACCAGGTCGTTGTCGGGTGCGCGGCCGATCCGCAGGGTGCGGGCGATCAGCGGATGGATGCTGGTGGGCGGCCGGTACGAGCCGGTGATCGCAGTCAGCGCAGTGGCACGCGGGACGGCGGACTGCTGCGGGGGTGCCACGGTGAGCTCGACCTCCGGGCCGTCGCCGGGGCTGCCGAACCGGATGACACTGTCGGTGCCGAGGTCACCGAGGTCGAGGCGCGAGATCCGGCGGCCCCCGGACCAGGTGCCGTTGTCGCTGTCCAGATCGTCCAGCATCCAGTGTCCGTCGCCGAGGTGCAGCACCGCGTGGTGCCATGACACCCGGGGGTCACTGAGCGGGATCTCGCTGACCGGGTCGCGGCCGACGTGGTACGAGCGGCTCGGGGTGAGGACCCGCGAGTCGCCCGCAGTCGTCAGTACCAGGTCCGGCGCAATGGGTGCGACCTGTCGCTCTCCCATGTATCCGACCATAGCCCCTCCGGCCCGCGGAGGGCGTCCGCTGGTCGAGGGGCCCGTCGGGCGCCGGGCCGGCACCGCCCCGGTCGGGCCGGCACCACCGTCGCGGGTCCCGCACGGGCCGGCCGGGCGGACGTTCCCGGTCGGCGGCCGCACCGGGGCACTCCCGTCGTCGCCCGGATGAACCAGTGCGGTTCGCCGGGGGTGTCGACGGCGTGGGTCGGGGTGGCCACCGGGACTCGGACGTGTCGTTGCGGGTCATCCGGCCTCTCCACGCCGTGCGGCAAGGCACAGCGAGCAGGACGAGGCCGACCACGGTGAACGTCGTCCTGGCGTCCGGAACGGGCCGCCGGGGACCGGCCCTCCGCCCGCTCGGGCCAGCCCTCGTGAGCCCCGTGGGGTCAGGTGGAGTCGGCGATATGGATCGTGTCGATGCTCTGGTCCAGGAAGGTGGCCAGCGCGTGGCCCTCCGCCTTCAGGTCTCGTCCTTCGGACCGGGTGAGTTTGCGCAGGGGGCTGATGGTGAGGCGGCGGTCGCTGGTGATCCAGGTGGCGGCGACGCGGCCGTCGATGAGGACGGCGCGCTGTCCGGCGACGGAGAGGCCGAGGTGCGGATCGTCGATGATGCGACTGCGGTTCTGGTAGCCGAGGATCGCGTTGTCGAAGGCGGGCAGGAAGCGGACCGGTGCGGGGGTGTCGGGGTGCGGGCGGGGTGCGTCGGGCAGGTCGAGGAACTGGCGGCCGCTTTCGTCGCGGAAGGTGATGAGGTTGTCGCGGAGGGCTTTGACGGCGGCGGGCAGTCCGGCCAGGCCGCTCCAGGCGCGGATGTCTGCGGTGGTGGCGGGGCCGTAGGCGGCGAGGTAACGCAGGACGAGTTGCTGTCCGACCGGATCGTCCGGATCCGTGGACACAGGGGCGATGGGCTGGTGCAGCCAGGTGGCCAGGGGGAGGTTGCGGACGCCTGCGGTGCTCTTCCACAGTCCTCTGGGCGGCAGTTGGGCCATGGGGATGAGCGCGGCGACAAGGAGTTCGCCCAGCACCCGGCGGGGCGGGGTGGGCCAGCGGTCGCGGAGGGCGTCGACGAGTTCGGCCATGGTGAGTGGTTGCCCGGCGGCGGTCACAGCCCGGCCCGCTGCTCCCAGCTCGTCCAGGTCGATGCCGGCGAGTTCGCTGCGGTAGGTGGACAGGACCCGTTGGCGCAGCATGGCGTCGTGGCGAGCGCGCCAGGCAACTGCGTCGTCGGCGGTGACGAGGTGGACGGTGCGGCGCATGAGATGGGTGCGCACGACCCGGCGGCCGGTGACCAGGTCGTCCAGGTCGACGGGTGCGAACGCGCTGATGCGGGACCACAGGCCGGTGAATGGTTCCTGAGGGGCCTGAGCCTGTAGTCCGGCCAGGTGGGAGACGGCATCGAGGGGGGTGCAGTCCACACGCTCGAGGAGGTACTGGCGGGCGAGCGTGGCCCGGTTGAGGTCACGCTGGGTCAGGACGTTCATGGTGTCGGTTCGACGAGGTTGATGCCGTTGATGCAGCCGGCCAGGAACCGGTGCACGATGCGGGCGCATGCGTCATGATCCGGGTTTCCGTTCGGGCCGAACATCGTGGTGCCCGGGCAGCAGGCACTGCCTTCGATGCCGGTCCGGCCGAGCTGACGCCTGTGCATTGTCAAGATCTGCTTCCCCTGTGTGCCGACTGCCGTCGACGCGCCGATGCCGAGAATGTGCGGGGGCGGGGGCGGGCAGCCGTTGCAGGGCGCCCGCCCCCGGGGCGGGTCAGCCGTTGTGGGGGGCTGTGACGTCGAGGACCCATGTCACGCCGAAACGGTCGGTCAGCATGCCGTAGAGCGGAGCCCACGCTGCGGGCTCCAGCGGGCGCAGCACGTTCGAGCCGTCGGCCAGACGGTGCCACAGGTCGCTGATCTCCTCGGCGTCCTCGCCGCGCACGGACACGAAGAACGGGTTGGCGCCCTGCTCGTACGGCATCGCCGAGGGCACGTCGTAGGCCATGACGTGGAAGCCGTTGTCGGCGACGACCTGGCCCCACATCACCCAGTCCGCCTCGCTGTCGTCCTGGACGTTTCCGGCGTCCTTGTAGGTCACCACGACGGTGTGCCCGCCGAAGACGGACTGGTAGAAGTTCAGCGCCTCGCAGGCCGAGCCGCGGAAGTTCAGATGCGTGGTGGTGGTGACGGACATGGTCTGCTCCTACGTTGCGTACGCCGGATGGGGCGAATGGCAGAGATCGAGCGGAATGCCCCGATCTGGAATCTGCGATCCAGCATGCCACCCGTACAGGACAGGTTGTGTCCTGTACTTGCTTCATGATGGAGGTATGCAGAAGACGTCCTCGCGGCTCCTTGCCCTGCTCTCCCTGCTCCAGGCACGACCGGAGTGGGGCGGTGACGATCTGGCCGAGCGGCTGGAGGTGACTGTGCGCACCGTGCGCCGCGACGTCGACCGCCTTCGTGCGCTGGGCTACCCGGTCGCCACCGACAAGGGACCCGGCGGCGGATACCGCCTGCGACCGGGATCACAGCTGCCACCGTTGCTCTTCGACGACGAGCAGGTCATCGCTCTGGCCATCGCGCTGCAGAGCACCGCTCACCCGGCGATCGCGCAGGACGCCGATCGCGCGCTCGCAACGATCCGGAACGTTCTCCCCCCGCGCCTGCGGCAGCGCATCGACGCACTCCACGTCACCACTGTCCGCCCACCGGAGCCGGAGGCATCACCAACCCTGGCCCTGGATCTGCTCACCACCGTGAGCAGCGCGATCCAGCGCCACGAAGAACTGCGCCTGGACTACACCCCGCAGACCGAGACCGCACCGCTGCGACGGCGGGTCGAGCCACATCACCTCGTGGCCTGGCGCAGCCACTGGTACCTGCTGGCCTGGGACCTCGACCGCGACGACTGGCGGACCTTCCGCACCGACCGCATGACCCCACGCACGCCGACCGGCCCGCGCTTCAGCCCACGCCAGGTACCGGGCGGCGACATCTCCACGTTCATCACCAGCCGATTCCGCGGCTCTGACGGAACCGACCTCGCCTGGCCCTGCCAAGGCGAGGTCACCCTGGACCTCCCCGCCGCGGAGGTCATCCCCCACGTCGCCGACGGCATCGTGGAACCGCTCGGCCCCACACGGTGCCGCATCATCACCGGATCCTGGTCCTGGACCGCCCTCGCCGCCGGCCTCGGCCGCTTCGACGCCAACCTGCGCGTCATCGGCCCGCCGGCCCTCCGCCAAGCCTGCGCCACACTGGCCCGCCGCTACGCCGACGCCACGACCACCGAGTCCGGCCAGCTGGACACACCCGACGGGTGAGGGGCCGGAACCTCACGACCTCAAGATCATCCCATCTCAGTCCTCGCACGAGTGCTCCAGTGGATGTCGCTTCGTCAGGGCACCGCGACCCACACCGCGTCACACTGGGAAAGTCGCTTGGCGCGGAATTCCCATCGAGGTGAGCGCACGGTGGTGAGCTTCCCCGGAGTCCACAAGGCGGCCCGTCCCCGCGCAACCAACCGACGATTGAACCGCTGGCGATGGGCTGTGGACTTGTTGAACACCCTGTCTTTTGGGCAGTTACCGGGGCGCAGCCGCGGCAGACCACTCCACCAGGATGGCCTCTTGGCCGTTGCCAAGAGGCCATACATCCTGCCGTAGCTGGACACCAACTACCTTGGACTGCGGGCCTGGTGAGCGGCGATCAGGTCGCGGTACCAGGCGTACGAGGCCCTCGGGGTGCGCTTCTGCGTCTCGAAGTCGACGTGGACGAGGCCGAAGCGCTGGTGGTAGCCCTCGGCCCACTCGAAGTTGTCCATCAGTGACCACGTGTAGTAGCCGCGGACATCGACGCCTTCCGCGACTGCCGCGGCGAGGGCGTCGAGGTGGCCGGCGAGGTAGTCGATGCGGGGCTGGTCGTCGAGGGTCGCGGTCGTCGAGCAGCCGTTCTCGGTGATGGTGACGGGCGGGAGGGCGGCGCCGTAGCGGTCACGGAGGCCGGTGAGGAGTTCGCGCAGGCCGTCGGGGACGACGGGCCAGCCGAAGGCGGTGTGGGGGACGCCCTCGATCGGGGCTTCGGTGAAGGGGAGGGCGGGGTCGGTGGGGGCGGCGATGCGGGTGGGGTTGTAGTAGTTGACGCCGAGGCCGTCGAGCGGTGTGGCGGTGATCAGCTTCAAGTCCCCGTCGCGGACGCAGCCGCCGAGGTCGGGGGTGACACCGAAGGCGGAGAGGTCGGGATAGCGGCCGAGGAGCAGCGGGTCGGTGAACAGGCGGTTGTGCAGGGCGTCGTAGGCCTGCGCGGCGGCGAGGTCGGCGGGGGCGGAGGAGGCCGGCCGCACCGGGGTGAGGTTGTTGGCGATCATCACCTCCAGGCCGCGCTCGCGCAGCACGTCGGCGGCGAGGCCGTGGGCGAGCAGCTGGTGATGGGCGGTGGGGAGTGCGTCGAGCATCAGCTCACGACCGGGTGCGTGAATCCCGAGGGCGTAGCCGTAGACCATGTGCACGAAGGGCTCGTTGAGGGTGATCCAGGAGGGCACGCGGTCGCCGAGGCGGTCGGCCATGACGGCGGCGTACTCGGCGAAGCGGTACGCGGTGTCGCGGTTGAGCCAGCCGCAGCCCGCGGTGGGGCCGCTGCTCGATGGAGCCTCCAGGGCCTGCGGGAGGTCCCAGTGGAAGAGGGTGGGCAGCGGCGTGATACCGGCCTCCAGCAGGGCGTCCACGAGCCGGTCGTAGAAGGCGAGTCCGGCGGGGTTGACCGGGCCGACGCCGGTGGGCAGCACCCGGGACCATGCGATGGAGAAGCGGTAGCCGTCCAGCCCGAGGCCCTTCATCAGGGCGATGTCCTCGGGGTACCGGTGGTAGTGGTCGCAGGCGACTGCGCCGGTGTGTCCGTCGCGGACGGCGCCCGGGCGGGCGGAGAAGACGTCCCAGATGGACGGCCCGCGCCCGTCCTCGCCCACCGCCCCCTCGATCTGGTAGGCGGCGGTGGAAACACCCCAGCGGAACCCCGCCGGAAGGTCGAGACGATCCAACATGGCAGCCCCCTGACACGACAACATGAGGATTGCTCATGTTACTGGCGTCACGCCAAAACACCAGAGGCAACCCGGCGCCGCCCCACCATCCAGGACATCATCGGCTCGCACCGGCCGCACGTGCCCGCGAGGGGGCGAGGGGCGAAGGAGCGAGGGGGCGAGGGGGCGAGAGCATCGGAATCACCAGCCTGGTCCCCGTCCCGAACTGGCGACGGGACAGCAAGCCGACATCCGGCTGGGCCCTGCTGCTGCGTCGTATGACCATCGGCAGGACCAGCCGGCGGGTCGCCTACTGGCGGGCCATGTGCATGCGCATCTCGCTCTCGGCGTCGACGATCAGGTCGCCGGACAGATCGACGGTGACGCTGTGGAGGGTTCCGGTGAAGCGGAACGGCGCCCGGTAGTCGGGGCTGACGGCCGAACCGGGGTTGGCGCCGCAGGCCATGCCGCCGGGGTTGAAGGCGATCGGGGTGGTGACCGGCATGTCGGTCTCGCCGACGAGGCGGCCGTCGATGTACAGCTGGGCCCGGCCGGGTGCGCCCTTGCCGTGGGCGATGTCCGGGGCGCCGGTGGGCTCGAACTCGAAGCGCAGGGTGTGCCGCCCCTCGGGCACGCTCTCGCTGGAGGCCACGTGGTGCAGGGACCGCTGGACGTAGTTGTGGGCGTAGTGGAGGTGGCCGTCCTTGACGTAGAGGGACCAGCCGCCGGCGTTGGTGCCCTGGCAGAGCAGGACGCCCTGCGCACCGCCGGGCGGGATCTCGACGTCAGCGGTGACGCTGTGCGGGCGGTTGAGGACCCGGGGCGCGACCGCGGCCGGCAGGGTCTGCGTGCCGGGACGAAAGGTGTAGCTGGTGCGGGCCTCGGTGATCTGCGGGCGCTCGGTCATGATGCGCCGCAGGACACTGCCGTCGATCGGCATCACGTTGTACCTGCCCGCCTCCACGTACCACAAGGCGATCATCTCGATCAGTTTGCTGCGGTGTTCATGGGCGAGGTTCCTGGTCTCGGCGATGTCCTCGTCGACGTGGTAGAGCTCCCAGTGGTGGGCGTCGAGGTCGTCGAGGTCGGCCATGGTGATCGGGGTGCCGAAGGGCCGCTCGGCCTCCTCGAAGGAGGGCCCGGGCCAGGGACAGACCGCCCGCCACCCGTCGTGGTCGATCGCCCGGTGTCCGAGCATCTCGTAGTACTGGGTACGGTGCAGGCTCGCCGCGGTGGCATCGTCGAAGGTGTGGGCGAAGCTGACCCCGTGCAGGGGCGACTGGGTGACGCCCCGGATGGTCGCGGGCGGCTCAAGGCCGAGCACGTCGAGAACGGTGGGGACCATGTCGATGATGTGCGCGAACTGGCCGCGGACCTCACCTCGGGCCCGGATGCCGGCGGGCCAGTGGACGAGGAAGGGGTCGCTGACGCCGCCGCGGTAGGTCTCCCGCTTCCACCGCCTGAACGGTGTGTTGCCCGCCCACGTCCAGCCCCACGGGTAGTGGTTGAACGTGCCCGGAGCGCCGATCTCCTCGATCCGCGCCAGGCTCTCCTCCAACGTCTCGGGCGCGTTGTTGAAGAACTGCAGCTCGTTGGTGGTGCCGGTCACCCCGCCCTCGGCGCTCGCCCCGTTGTCGGAGACCACCATGATCAGCGTGTTGTCGAACTCGCCGGTCTCCTTCAGGAACTCCACCAACCGCCCGATGTGGTGGTCGGTGTGGGAGAGGAACCCGGCGTAGACCTCCATCATCCGCGCGGCGAGGCGCCGCGCCTCGGGCGTGAGCGACTCCCACGCGGGCACGTCCGGATCGTGTGGGGACAACTGTGCGTCCGCCGGCACCACGCCGAGCTCCTTCTGCCGGGCGAAGGTCTGCTCGCGGTAGGCCTCCCAGCCGTCGTCGAACCGGCCCCGGTAGCGATCCGCCCACTCCTTGGGCACATGGTGCGGGGCATGGGTGGCGCCGGGGCACAGGTTCAGGAAGAACGGCTTGTCCGGGGCGACCTGCTTGGCGTCGGCGATGAACGACATCGCCCGCTCGACCAGGTCCTCCGTCAGGTGGTAGCCCTCCTCCGGGGTGGCCGGCGGCTCGACCTGGTGGTTGTCGTAGACCAGGTCCGGATACCACTGGCTGGAATCCCCGCCCAGGAACCCGTAGAACCGCTCGAAGCCCCGCCCCAGCGGCCAACGGTCGTACGGGCCCGCGGCCGACTCCTGCTCCGAGGGCATCAGGTGCCACTTGCCGACCATGTACGTGTTGTAGCCGTGCTGCAGCAACATCTCCGACAGGAAGCCGTTCTCGAACGGGATCTGCCCGTTGTAGCCCGGATAGCCGGTGGCCAGCTCCGTGATCGCCGCCATGCCGTTGGCGTGGTGGTTGCGGCCCGTCATGATGCACGAGCGCGACGGCGAGCACAGCGCCGTGGTGTGCATGTTGCTGTACAGCAGCCCGCCCGCGGCCAGCGCGTCCAGATTCGGCGTCTCGATCGGACTGCCGTAGCAGCCGAACTGGCCGAACCCGGTGTCGTCGAACACGATGAACAGCACGTTCGGCGCACCCGCCACCGCCCGCACCGGCCGCGGCCACGCCGGACTCGACTCCTCGGTCGTCCGACCCACCACCCCGGGGAACCGCTGCCCCGGCCGGTACTCACTCCACGATCCCTGCGCCATTTCGGCCTCCGTCCCACCAGTGGCGCAAGCACCGGTGATGTTTGTGTGCGGCTCTCCACAGGGCCTCTCGCCGACGCGGGGCTGCGATCGGCATGGCCGGACAGGGCCCCTGTCGTCGGCCGTCGGCTGGGATTCGACCCGGGCTTCTCCGCGCGGGCTCGCCCCTCCAGCAGACTTCGCCGCAGTTCCTTGCGCCCGGTCGCGGTGGCCACGCCGGCCACTCTCCCTTGGCCTCTTCGGGCCTTACGGCGAGTACCGCGAGCAGGACGAGCACCAGCGGCAGGACGGTCAGCACCGTCGGGTAGCTCCACAGCGCGAGCACCAGTGCGAGAATCAGCAGAACACCGAGGGTGATCCACCGCCGGTAGGCGGCCCACCGGGTGGCCCGGACGGAGGCGGCTCGCGCGACGTACTCATGGCACTCCCGGGGACGATCGCGGCGAAACCGCCGCTCACCGCCCATTGGATACGCAACGCGGCTGACGGCGCACCCGGGGTTGCGCCCTTGGGACGAGCCGCCCGGGCCGCAGCCGGCTCGTGCTACGCCTTCCCCTCCTCGTCGCCCTCCGTTTCGAACCCCTTCACAGCCCTCGCCGCCGTCTCCCCACCAGCCGGCGGAACGTCAAAAAGGCCGCTCCCGCGAGAAGCGGAAACGGCCTACGCCCTGCGGCTATGCAAGTCGGGACGACAGGACTTGAACCTGCGACCCCTTGGCCCCGGTTCAGAACAGATGCGCAGCCGCTGCGGCGTTAGTGGTTTCAGGCCGGAAGCACCCGCAGGGCGAGGGCGGATCCGTCCGGGAGGATGGAGACCGGGCCACCCCACTCGGCGTCCCAGGAGTCGGTCGGCCACGAGGACCGGTGGGCGTGGACCTCATTGCGGTAGCGGGTGAGCCGGCGCTTCGCGAGATGCTTGAAGAGGTCCTGGGCCACGCCCGAGAAGGCCTCCACCCGGATGCGGTTGAGGCGGAACACGTGGTCGGTCCCGACGAACGGGATACCGAGAAGAGTCTCGTTCGCGTCCTGGACGCTGCCGATCGCGGCGTGCGAGATGCCCTCGTACCGTTTGCGGCCCTGCCGGTTGGTGAGGTAGGGAACAGTGGCGTCCGCGTCGCCGGCGAAGGCCGTGAGGCCGGCCGCGCCGGTGCGGGCCAGGGCGTGCTGGAACCAGGCGTACTTTTCCGGCTCGATGTGGAAGCCCGGGACAGGTTCGACGGTCTCACCGTCCTGCGCGGGCGGCAGGATTCCGGGGAAGATGTTGTCCTCGTCGAGCTCCATGTCCAGGTCCCGGGTCCGGCCGGCGGGATGGGCGAGCTCGCCGCCGTTGCCGCGCGCCTGGAGGGCGTGGATGGTCATCGGACCGTCGACAGGCAGTTCGGTACTGAAGATCAGGGCGGGGGTGTCGGTCCACCCTCCGATGTGCACGGCGTCGGCGTGGACCGACGCGGAGGCCAGCTGGGTGTGGGAGGCGGAGGCGCCGCTGTGGTTGCCCTTGCACACGATCGGGAAGACCCGCGAGGGCTGGCCCGGCTTCCACACCTCGGCGAAGTACTGCGGTCGGTAGCGGTAGCCGACAGACGTCCCGGCATCCCTTCCGGTCACCGCGAAACCGGCCCGCAGCGCGGTGTCGGCGGGAACAATGGACACGCTGTGGTCTGGATAGCGTCTGGTCAGCACGTGCTTTGCCAGGGCGAGCGCGAAGCCGACACCGAGTTCGTCGGACTGGAGTGCCTTGTAGTAGTCCGCGGTGTCACGACCCTCGGCCGACAACGCCATGAAGGTGCCGAGAGCGCCCTTCAGCGCCTGGCTGTACTTGAGGCAGCCCCAGTGCTCCGCAAGGCCGCGCCCGGCGCCTCGCCGCGAAAGCGCTATCGCACGCCCGAGGGTGTGCAGCACCTCCCACGGCGTCAGCTGGACGCCATCGCCGATCTCCTTGGCCGGCACGGGCTGAAGGCCGGGCTTGCGGCGAAGCGCATCGAGCTCCTTCTCCTCTCGCACCTCGTCGTCCTTCACCGCAACCGCCTCCACCTCGCCGAGCAGCTTGGCGTTGGAATGGACTGCGACATTCGACCGCTGGGCAAGCTGGCGAAGCACGGCGCCCAGATCCTTCAATTCGTTGCCCTCCACACGCTTCCCCCAACTCTCCAGTCCCGCAGAGCAGATGCTGCACCCTAGGCCGCACTCTCGGGGCGCATGCCAGGGGCGTATGCGAGCACGGCCGAACTCTGAGTCGCCGCGCGCGTGCTGCCAGGCAGTGTTCGGGGCCGGCGTCGAGTGGGCAAGGCGCTTTCCTCGCACAGCTCGGCGGGCTGATGCGAGAGGCGCCTGGTGTGAGGTGCTTCCACGACGGCGCCCGGACTCTCCTGGCCGAGCAGTGCGTACTCGACGAGTATGTCTGCCACTCGGGCTCCTACGGGTAGGTAGGTTCAGCAAGGTCGTCGTGTTCATCGGGATCGGCTTGGAGAACGGCGGTGAGGTGTTGTGCGGCCCAGTCCGGAAGGGTCGTGGCCGTGGGAACTGGCGTGCGTGTGTGCCGCAATAGCGACTGCTCCTCATGGAGCGCCTCGGTGACCCGCGCGAAGACCGTGTCCTCCAGAAGGTCCGGGTGGTGGGCGGCCGCATCGGCGAGGCGGTCAGCGTCGGAGAACGCTTCCGTCGCCGCGCCGCGGAGGGTCCCAGCGTCCGCGGCACGGGCGATGGCGCGGCGGGCCATGGTCTCGTACCAGCCGGATCCCCACCACGCGCCGACGGATTCGGTGTGGGAGCCGTGCATGCTGAGCGGGCGCAGGACGGTTTCGGGGCCGAGGAGGCTCTCGGCCGTCTCCCATCGGTCGATCTCGCGATGGACGGAGGCGAGGATCGGAGGCCTTCCTCGAAGATGTCGCTGAGGGCCTGGCTGGTGGCGAGGCGCCGGGCTGGGTCGGTGACGGGATCCCGCGGTGGCCCTTCGAGACGACCACTCGCCGCACCAGGAGGCGGATCAGCTCCCGCCGCAGCTCGTAGCCGGCCTCTGCCCACGCCTTGCGGATGGTCTCGTCCTCCAGAAGCCAGCTGACGTCGAGGCGCTTCGGTGTCGACTCGGCCACGCTCTGCTTGGCAGCGACCAACGCGGCCCCGGCCTCGGCCTGGAGCTTGGGAAGGCGGGTATCGAAGGGCGGCTCGAAGAAGCCTTTTGCCTGCTGCTTCGCAAGGCGCTGAACGGTGGTCTCCGCAGCAGCAAGTGCGTCGACGGCGACGGCGAGTTGCTCCGCCGTCTCCGGGTGCTGGTAGCCGGTCCACCGCTCCGCTGCGACGGCTAGGAGCGGATCGTCGATGTCCGTGGCGTTCAGCCGGGAGAACCAGCCCTCGATCACCCACTCCTCAAGCAGCCTTCGGCTGGCCGACAGCGGCGCCGGGCACAGCTGCCCCACTGTCCGCCGGTTGCAGTGATGGTTCCGCCCGTCGGCCGACGCGGCATTCCGACACCCGGAGCAACGTGCGAGGTCCGTCAGCAGGTGCCGCTCGCGACCGGACACCCGCGACCCGGAAAGCTTCCTGCTGTGAGCATCTGCCGCGCCCGTACGGCCAGTTCATGCGGAATGGGCACAGCACCCTCGACCCAGACCCTCACCCGTTCGCCGGACTCGTCACGATACGGGATCGGCTTGTTCTTGTTGTCCGGGTGCTTGATCGTCTGCCACCCGGAATTGAACGCCAGGCAGAGGCTGCGCGCGCTCCTGTTACTGGCGCGATGCCGAAACACCAGAGGCAATCTCGACTGCCCTCCATGGCCCACCGATCACGTCATCGCGACCGGTGGCCGCACGTAGCACCGGCCTGCCGTCCGCTCCACCGGCGCAGGGAAGTGCCTTTGGCAGCACGCCGCGAGCAGATTCGAGAGCTCAACCGGACAGGGCCCCGCCGGCCCCGCCCCGGCGCCGCGTCATCGCGGTCCGTGGGTGTGCAGGAAGACCACCGGGCCGCCGTCCAGACGGCCGGCCGCGTCCAGATCCAGCAGGCCGGCAAGCGCCTTGGCGGTGTAGGTGCGCTCCAGGGACAGGCCGGCCTGTGCGGAGGCGCGCGCGAGGGCCTGGTCGCCGGCCCGGGTGGGGTGGGCGTAGCCGTCTCCCAACCAGGCCGTCTCGGTGCGGATCGCGTCGGGGGCGGGCTCGGCTCCGCTCAGGTCGGCGCCCCGGGCCCGCAGCAGAGCGGCGGAGCGGCGGGCCGAAGCGAGGAGGGTGGCGGAGTCCAGCCGCAGGGTGTCGTTGACCACGACGCCGAGGACGCGGGTGCGCAGCCCGGCGAGCCGCAGCCCGAGGGCCAGCCCCGCGGCGGTGCCGCCGGAGCCCACGGGGGTGACCAGCCAGGCCGGTTCCGGCAGTTCCCCGGCTTCGACCTGTCCACCCAGCTCCAGGGCGGTCTCGACCGCGCCGAGTGCGCCGAGCGGTGAGGAGCCGCCGGCCGGGAGGTAGTACGGCAGGGTGCGGCCGTGGGTGTGCCGGGCGAAGAGCCAGGGCGCGGCCAGGATCAGCCTGGTCTTGGTGTGCAGGAAGTGCAGCGTGGCGCCGGTGGCGCGCAGCCGTGCCAGCTGGGCCCGCACGTGCTCGTCGACCGGCTGGTCGATCAGGCCCAGGGCCACCTCCAGCCCCTGCTCCCGCGCGTACCAGGCGGCGGCGAGGCCCCAGTTGGTGCCGAGCCCGCCGACCGTGAGGATGGTCCTCGCGCCGCGCCGCCGGGCCTCGGGCAGCAGCCACTCCAGCTTGCGGACCTTGTTTCCGCCCCAGCCGCCGTCGCCGTAACCACTCTCGTCCTTGACCCACAGCTCGGTGCGCGTGCCCAGTCCGGGCAACGCCCGTACCGGCGTGGGCGCCTCGCCCAGCCGCAGGAAGGGAAGCGAGCCGGCCAGTTCGGGACAGCGCTGGTGCAGCAGCGGTAGTCGCATGAGGAGACGGTAGAGCACCGGCCCGAGGATCGGGCTCGATCGCCTCGATCCGAGCATCGGGTTCGGCCACCACGGCGCCGACGGCGTCCTCTCCACCGACCGGGCCGAGGTCGGCCTCGACCTCGCCGCGCGCGTCAACTGGCACGTGCGGCACAGTCGGCTGTGATGCCCATGCCGGCTGCCCGCTTCGCCGCGTCCTGTGCCCACCGCACGGAGCGGCGGGCCGTCGCCCCTGCACTGCCGGGCACGGGGCCGCCTGCTCCGCGCTCCGGGTCAGCCGAGCGGGGCCCCGGCCGTACCGAGGGTGTCGCGAAGCCACTGCTCGACACCTGCCACGTGGACCGTTGCCCAGGAACGCGCGAGCTCGGGGGAGCGGCGGGTGATGGCGTCGAGGATGGCGCGGTGCTGCTGGCGGGTGCTCTCGACGGCGCCTTCCTCCGTCAGTCCGCGCCAGATCCGCGCGCGTGCGGTCGGACCGGACAGGCCGTCGATCAGCGAGCAGAGCACGGTGTTGCCCGAGCCGGCGGCGATCCGGCGGTGGAACTCCAGGTCGTTGTCGATCAGCTCCTGGAGCGTGGCATCGTCGCTGAGGCCGTCCAGCACTTCGCGCAGGGCCGCGATGTCCTCGTCGGACATGACCCGAGCGGCCATCGCCGCGGCGGCGGGCTCCAGGATGCGGCGGACCTCCAGGAATTCCAGAACCGTGTCGTCCTGGTGGAAGTCGACGACGAAGCCCAGGGCGTCCATCAGCAGGTTCGGTTCCAGGCTGGTCACGTACGTGCCGTCGCCCTGGCGCACGTCGAGCACCCGGATGAGCGAGAGGGCCTTGACCGCCTCGCGCAAGGAGTTGCGCGAGAGGCCGAGCCGCTCGGCGAGGTCGGGCTCCCTCGGGAGACGAGAGCCGGGGCGGAGCTCGCCACTGACGATCATCGCCTTGATCTTCTCGATCGCCTCGTCGGTGACTGGCACTGCATGCCTCCCATGGTCATGTGCTTTTGCAGCATAGCCCTCGCCATGTCGTTCGAACGCCTACTCGAACAGGCGCCCATCAGGCGGCTCCGTACCCGCCCGGCCCGAGCCGGCGCACTGCGGTCCTGTCACCGGGGGCGTTCACACGTCGCCGGCGGCCGGCCCGGATGGCCGCAGCCCGTACACCCGGATCGCGTTGCGGCTGAACACGGCCTCCTGCTCCTCCGGGGCGAGCCGGTCGGTGAGGCGCTCGGCGATCCGGACGACTTCGGGGTAGCCGGCCTGGAGGGTGCAAACCGGCCAGTCGGAGCCGAAGAGGATCCGGTGCGGGCCGAAGGCGTCCAGCGCGGTGTCGGCGTAGGGCTTGAGGTCCTCGGTCCGCCAGCTGCCCGGGGTGGCCTCGGTGACCATGCCGGAGAGCTTGCACACGGTGTTGGGCAGCGCGGCCAGCCGGCGCAGGTCGCCTGCCCAGGGGTCGAGCACGCCGGTGGCGACGGGTGGTTTGCCGAGGTGGTCGAGGACGAAGGTCAGCCCGGTGACGTCCGCGGCGGCGAGGGCGGCGGCGGGCAGCTGGTGCGGCTTGACGACCAGGTCGTAGGCGAGGCCGGCCGCGGCGACGGCGAGCAGCCCGCGGCGGACGTCCCGGCGGAGCAGCCAGTTCGGGTCGGGTTCCTCCTGGACCTGGTGGCGGATTCCCACCAGCCGGTCTCCGCCGGGAAGTTCGCGCAGGGTCGCGATCGTGTCCGCGACGTCCGGGGCGGTCAGATCGGTCCAGCCGACGACCCCGGCCACCAGATCACTGCCGGCCGCGAGGGCCAGCAGCTCCGGGGTCTCCTCGGGCACGCAGACCGTCTGGACGACGACGGTGCCCTCGACGCCCGCCGCACGGGCCTCGGCCTCCAGGTCCGCGACGGAGAAGGAGCGGTCGAGCGGGGCGAGGGCCTCACCGGTGATCCAGGGCTGCGGGCGGACGGCCAGGTCCCAGACGTGGTGGTGGGCGTCGATGATCGGCCGGGTGGTCACAGCTGCCACACCACCGGGAGCCCGGCAGCGGCGCCGTCCTTCGAGTAGTCGTGGACGACGTCGAGGAGGTCGGCCATCCGCGTCTGCCAGGTGATGTTGACCGGGAGGTGCTCCAGCTCGGCGAGCAGGCGGGCGTAGTCCTCGCAGTCGATCAGGTGGAAGAGCTCGCAGCCGCTGCGCCAGATGCTCCAGGAGGTCACGCCGGCGGCGCGGATGGCGGCGGTGAGCTCGGCGGGCACCTCGCGGTGCGCGGCCTCGTACTCGTCGATCCGGTCCTCGCGGACGCGGGTGTGCAGGGCGATCCTCATGGCTGCTGCTCCGGGTGGGTGGGGTCGGCGGCGTGGTCGACGATGATGACGTCCAGGGTGCGGGGGCCGTGGACGCCCTCCACCCGGTCGAGTTCGATGTCGCTGGTGGCGGACGGGCCGGAGATGAAGGTCAGCGGCCGGGTCGGGTCGAGGCGGGCGAGGGCGTCGGGGACGTCGTCGGCGATCTGTTCGGCCCGGACGACGCACAGGTGGTAGTCGGGGACGAGGGTGAGGGCGCGCCGGCCCTGGCCGGAGCCGGTGTCGAGGACGATGGTCCCGGTGACGGCGATGCCGGCGGCGGCGAGGGTGATCGCACCGTCCAGGGCGTCCAGGGCGGGGATGTCCAGGGGTTCCGGATGCCACTCCCAGGTGCCGGACGGCAGCAGCTCGACGGGGAACGAGCCCGGCAGCGCGAGACGTTCCACGCCGCGCGCGGTCAGTGTGATGGCGATGGCACCGGACAGGCCGGCACGGTCGGTGCGGGTGACGGTGGCGCGGTAGTCGGTGACGCGCTCGGCGAACAGGGCCACCGTGTTCTCCTCCGGCCCGGTGTGGCTGCGGCGGTAGTCACGGGGCACGGGCACGTCGCCCGGGGTCTCGTCGGCCGGGACGTCGGCGAGCGCGGCCCGGATGCGGCCGAGGACGGCCTCGCGGCTGGTCATTGCTCCCCTTCCTTGTTCTTGCGCCACCAGGTCCGGAAGGACTCGGCGGGCGGCGCGGGGGTGTCGCGGGTGTCGGACCAGCCGTGCAGCGGGCCGGGCAGCCGGCCGATGCGGCCGCGTCGGGCGAGGGCGCGACCGCCGACACTCGCCGCCTTCTGTGCGGCGGCGAGCAGCTGCGGGGAGTCGAGGACGGCGGCGGCGGCCTTCATGGCCAGGGCCTCGGCCGTGGGAAGGCGCTTGGCGGCCCGCTTGGCCTCGACGACCTCGGCCCGCAGGTGGGCCAGCACCTCCGGGATGTTGATCTTCACGGGGCAGGCGTCGTAGCAGGCCCCGCAGAGGGTGGAGGCGAAGGGGAGGCTGGCGGCACTGCTTTGAATGTCACTGGCCACTCCCACCAGCTGCGGGGTGAGGACGGCGCCGATCGGCCCGGGGTAGACGGAGCCGTACGCGTGGCCGCCGGTGCGTTCGAAGACCGGGCAGACGTTGAGGCAGGCCGAGCAGCGGATGCAGGCGAGCGCCTGGCGGCCGACGGTGTCGGCGAGGGTGTCGGTGCGGCCGTTGTCGAGCAGAACCAGGTGGAAGTCCTGCGGACCGTCGCCGTCGGTGGTGCCGGTCCAGGTGGAGGTGTAGGGGTTCATCCGCTCGCCGGTGGAGGAGCGCGGCAGCAGTTGCAGGAACACTTCGAGGTCGGTCCAGGTCGGGACGACCTTCTCGATGCCCATGACGGTGATCAGCGTCTCGGGCAGGGTCAGGCACATCCGCCCGTTGCCCTCGGACTCCACCACCACGACCGTGCCGGTGTCGGCGACGGCGAAGTTGGCCCCGGAGACGGCGACCTTGGCGGTGAGGAACTTCTCGCGCAGGTGGCGGCGTGCTGCCTCGGCGAGTTCGGCCGGGTCGTCGCCCAGGCCCTCGGGCGCCGGCTGCCCCCACTCCCCCATCCGGGCCGCGAACAGGTCGCGGATCTCGGTGCGGTTCTTGTGGATCGCGGGGACGAGGATGTGCGAGGGCCGGTCGTCGCCCAACTGCACGATCAGTTCGGCGAGATCGGTCTCGTAGGCGGTGATGCCGGCCTCGGCGAGGTGCTCGTTGAGGCCGATCTCCTGGGTCGCCATGGACTTGACCTTCACGACCTCCCGCTCGCCGGTGGCCCGCACCAGCCCGGTGACGATCCGGTTGGCCTCGGCGGCGTCGGCGGCCCAGTGCACGGTGCCGCCCGCCGCGGTGACCGACTCCTCCAACCGGACGAGGTAGTGGTCGAGATGGCGCGCGGTGCGCTTCTTGATCGCGGCGGCCGACTCACGGAGCGCCTCCCAGTCGTCCAGCTCCGAGGCCACGGCGAGGCGCTTGTCACGGATGGTGCCGGTGGCCCGCTTCAGGTTGGCCCGAAGCCGGGTGTTCCTCAGTGCGTCGCGGGCGGCTTCCGGGAAGGACGGGGAGCCGAGCCAGACGACGCCGCGGTCGCCGGGGTTGCTCATCGCGCGGCTCCTTCGGTGGCGGCGAGGACCTCGGCCAGGTGCATGGTCCGTACGGGGGCGCCCTGCCGGGAGAGGCCGCCGCCGATGTGCATCAGGCAGGAGTTGTCGGCGGCGCACAGCACCTCGGCGCCGGTGTCCAGCACGTCGGATGCCTTGTCGGCGAGCATGGCGCCGGAGGTGTCGGCGTTCTTGACGGCGAAGGTGCCGCCGAAGCCGCAGCAGGAGTCGGCAGCCGGGAGGTCGAGCAGCTGGATGTCCTTGACGGCGCGCAGCAGTTGCAGCGGACGGTCGCCCAGGCGCAGGCCGCGCAACGAGTGGCAGGTGGGGTGGTAGGTGACGCGGTGCGGAAAGCGGGCGCCGACATCGGTGACACCGAGGACGTCGGTGAGGAACTCGGTGAACTCGTGAACCCTGGGCACCACTTCGGCGACCTCGGCCTGGAGCCGGGCACTGCCGTGCTGCTCGGCCAGTACGGGGTGGTTCTCGCGGATCATGCCGGCGCAGGACGCGGACGGGGTGACCACCGCGTCGTACTCGGCGAAGGTCCGGGCGAAGCGCTCCACCAGCGGTACGGCGTCCGGGCGGTAGCCGGTGTTGAAGTGCATCTGGCCGCAGCAGGTCTGCTCCTGCGGGAAGTCGACCGTGTGGCCGAGGCGTTCCAGGACGGTCACCACGGCCCGTCCGGTGCCGGGGAACATGGTGTCGTTGAAGCAGGTGATGAACAGGGCGATCCGCATCTACTCCGCCTCCCCGGGGGTCGGGACGTCCGCGGGGAGCAACCCGCGCTCCTTGAGCTCCGCCCACAGCGCGTCCGGTACGCCCTCGTGGAGCATGGCGGTGGCGTCCAGCACCTCGGCGGCGCTGCGGGTGCCGACCAGGACGCTCGCGACCGCCGGGTGCCCGAACGGGAACCGCAGGGCGGCGGCGCGCAGCGGCACGCCGTACCGCGCGCACACGGCCTTGAGGTCGAGGGCGCGGGACACCAGGTCGGCGGGCGCGGCGGTGTAGTCGAAGGTCGCGCCGGGCCGGGGGTCCGCGAGCAGGCCGGAGTTGAAGACGCCGCCGATCACGACGCCGACGCCACGCCGCTGTGCGAGCGGCAGGAGGTCGGTGAGGCCGCGCTGGTCGAGAAGGCTGTAGCGGCCGGCCAGCAGGACGGCGTCGATGTCCGTCTCCCGGACGAAGCGTGCGAGCAGGTCGGCCTGGTTCATTCCGACGCCGATCGCGCCGAGGACGCCCTCGGCGCGCAGGCGTTCCAGCTCCGGGTACGCCTCGGCGAGGGCCTGGTCGGCGTGGTCGTCGGGGTCGTGGAGGTAGGCGATGTCGATCCGGTCCGTGTCGAGCCGGTTCAGACTCTCCTCGATGGAACGGCGCACGCCCTCGGCGGTGAAGTCCCAGCGCCGGCGGTGGGTCGCCGGTACGGCGAAGCCGTTGGCGAGGTCGTCGCCGCCGGGATCGGCGGGCTCCAGCAGCCTGCCGACCTTGGTGGACAGCACGTACTCGCTGCGGGGCATGGCGCTCAGCGCGTCGCCGAGGCGCCGTTCGGACAGGCCGAGGCCGTAGTGCGGGGCGGTGTCGAAATAGCGGACGCCTGCTTCCCAGGCAGCGTGCACGGCCTGCTCCGCCTGCTCGTCACTCACCGCCGTGAAGAGGTTGCCGATACCGGCCGCGCCGAAGGCGAGTTCGCTGACCCGGACCGGGCTCCGGCCCAGGCGGTTCCGACGCAGGTTCATGGCTTCGGCTCCGGGCGAAGACGCAGGCCGGCCATTCCGCCGTCGACCGCGAGGGCGGTGCCGGTGACGCTGCCGGCAGCCGGGGAGGCGAGGTAGGCGATGGCCGCGGCCACCTCCTCGGCGGTGACCAGGCGGCCGGTCGGCTGGCGCCCGTTGAGGGCGGCGCGTTCGGCGGCCGGGTCGGCGGAGGCGTCCAGCAGTCGGCCGACCCACGGGGTGTCGACGGTGCCGGGGTTGACGCAGTTGACCCGGATCCCCTCGCGGACGTGGTCGGCGGCCATCGCCAGGGTGAGCGAGAGCACCGCGCCCTTGGACGCCGAGTAGAGGGCGCGCTGCGGCAGGCCGGCGGTGGCGGCGATGGAGCAGGTGTTGACGATCGAGGCGTGGGCGGAGCGGCGCAGGTGCGGGAGGGCGGCGCGGGTGGTGCGGACGATGCCGAGCACGTTGACGTCCAGGACGCGGTGCCACTGCTCGTCGGGGTTGTCCTCCACCGTTCCGGCGGCGCCGATGCCGGCGTTGTTGACCAGGATGTCGATGCCCCCGAGCGCCTCGGCCGCGCTCTCCACGGCCGTACGGACAGAGCGGTCGTCGCTGACGTCGGCGGTGAAGCCGCGCAACGGGGCCGGGGCGCCGCTCGGGTCGAGGTCGAGGACGGCGACGTCCGCGCCGCGATGGGCGAGCAGCTCGGCGGTGGCCAGGCCGATGCCCGAGGCGCCGCCGGTGACCAGGGCGGTGAGTCCGGCGAGGTCGGTCGTCATGCTCGTGCCTCCGTGTCCGCGTCGGCCAGGTCCGCGGCCCAGAACGCGCCGTCGGGGTAACGGTAGGTGTCGATGGTCGCCTGGTGCATGGTGGCGGAGAAGCCGGGCGCGGCCGGCGCCCGGTAGTGGCCGCCGCTGATGACGACGGGGTCGAGGAAGTGCTGGTGGAGGTGGTCGACGTACTCGATGACGCGGTCCTCGGTGGTGCCGGAGAGGGCGACGTAGTCGAACATAGACAGGTGCTGGACGAGTTCGCACAGGCCCACGCCGCCGGCGTGCGGGCAGACCGGGACGTCGAACTTGGCGGCGAGCAGCAGGATGGCGAGGTTCTCGTTGACGCCGGCGACCCGGGCGGAGTCCAGCTGGAGGACGTCGATGGCGCCGGCCTGGAGGAGCTGCTTGAAGACGATGCGGTTCTGCACGTGCTCGCCGGTGGCGACCTTGATCGGGTGGACGCCGCTCCGGATGGCGGCGTGGCCGAGGATGTCGTCCGGGCTGGTGGGCTCCTCGATCCAGTACGGGTCGAACTCGGCGAGCGCGTTGGTCCACTCGATCGCCTCGGCGACGTCCCAGCGCTGGTTGGCGTCGATCGCCATCCGGATGTCCGGGCCGACGGCCTGACGGGCGGTGCGGCAGCGGCGGACGTCGTCGGCGAGGTCGGCGCCGACCTTCAGCTTGATCTGGGTGAACCCGTCGGCCACGGCCTGCTTGGCGAGGCGGGTGAGCTTCTCGTCCGAGTAGCCGAGCCAGCCGGGCGAGGTGGTGTAGGCGGGGTAGCCGCGCCGCAGCAGCTCGGCGGCCCGCTCGCCGGAGCCCTGCTTGCCCTTGCGCAGCAGCTCCAGGGCCTCACCGGGGGTGAGCGCGTCCGTGATGTAGCGGAAGTCGACCTGCGAGACCAGCCATTCGGGGTCGGCGTCGGCGAGGAACTGCCACAGCGGCTTGCCCTCGCGCTTGGCGGCGAGGTCCCAGACGGCGTTGACGACGGCGCCGATGGCCATGTGCATCACGCCCTTCTCGGGGCCGAGCCAGCGCAGCTGGCTGTCGCCGATCAGGTCGCGGTACAGCGAGCCCGGGTCGGCGCACAGCTCGGCGACCGACCGTCCGACGACGTGGTCACGCAGCGCGTCGATGGCGGCGACCTGGACGTCGTTGCCGCGCCCGATGGTGAAGGTGAAGCCGTGGCCGTCCTGGCCGCCTGCCGAGGTGCGCAGGATCACGTAGGCGGCGGAGTAGTCGGGGTCGGGGTTCATCGCGTCGGACCCGTCCAGCTCCCGCGAGGTGGGGAAGCGGACGTCGAAGGTCTCGACGGCGGTGATCCGCGCAGCGGTGGTTTCGGACAACTGGGTGCCTTTCACGCGTTGACGAACGTCTGGCGCTGGGTGCCGAGGCCGTCGATGGACAGCTCGACGGTGTCGCCCCCGCGCAGGTACGGGGTGCCGGGCAGGCCGAGGGCCACGCCGGCCGGGGTGCCGGTGTTGATGACGTCGCCGGGGCGCAGCACCATGTACTGGCTGAGGTACCAGACCAGGTACGCGACATCGAAGATCATGTTCTTGGTGTCGCCGTCCTGCCGCACCTCGCCGTTGACCGTGAGCCGCAGCCCCAGCGACTGCGGGTCGGCGATCTCATCGGATGTCACCAGCCAGGGGCCGAGCGGGTTGAAGGTCTCGCAGGACTTCCCGAGGTCCCACTGCGCGGAGTACTCCAGCTGGAACTCCCGCTCGGAGACGTCGTTGCTGATCGTGTAACCGGCGATGCACGCGCCGGCCTCGGCCGGGCTCGCCAGGTAGCGGGCCTCGCGGCCGATGACGACCGCGAGCTCCACCTCCCAGTCCGTCTTCACCGAACCACGCGGGATCAGCACCCGGTCGTACGGCCCCACCACGGTGGACGGGTCCTTCATGAAGACCACCGGCCGCTCGGGAACGGCCGCTCCCGTCTCCGCCGCGTGATCACGGTAGTTGAGCCCGATGCACACGACCTTCCCCGGGCGGGCGACGGGGGCGCCGACCCGCCGGCCGGCCGTGTCGACGGCCGGGAGCGAGCCTTCGGCCAGCGCCTCCCCCACCCGGTCGATCCCGCCGGAGGCGAGGAAGTCGCCGTCGATGTCGGCGGTGAGGGCCGTGAGCGCGAACGTGGCGCCGGTCCGGTCGATGACGACCGGGGTCTCGGCCCCCGGTACGCCGATGCGCCCTAGTCTCATGTCTTCTCTCCTGTCGTCACGCCGACGAGCGAGGCCTCGCGACCTCCGATACATCGGATGAATCTGCGAAGCCCTGACCATACGAGCAGTGACCGCGCCACCGCAAGAAGTCCTCCGATGATTGTCGGTGAACCCGACCCATGCTCTACCAGGACCGCAGCCTGTGGGGCGCATTCCAGGCTTCTCGCGTTCGCGCGAAACCCGGATGTCACGGTTGAGAATCATCCGAGGTCTCCTCTTGTCAGCCCGATGTCAGGCTCGTAAGGTCCTCACTGCCGCAAGTCATCCGATGACTACGAGCGGACGGTCCGCTGCCAGTTGTCCCGGACCGACGCAGACGCGGCCGGTCGCCCCCACTGCGCCCCACCACACCGGCTCCCCGCCCCCGCAGGGGAGCCGGTCATCCCAGCCAAGGAGATCAGCACGATGAACCCTCGCTCCTCCAGAATCGCGGTCACCGCCGCTGCCGTGGTCGTCCTGGCGGGGCTCGCCACGGGCTGCAACCGCGGCAGCGACTCGAACGCGTCCGCCGCCGGCGGGAAGCCGGCCATCGGTGTCGACCTGCCGCGTGCGGACTCCGACTTCTGGAACTCCTACGCGCAGTACGTCAAGCAGGACGCCTCCGCGCAGGGCCTGAACACCCTGCCGGTGAGCAACTCGCAGAACGACGTCACCAAGCTGGTCGCCAACGTCCAGGTCTTCCAGAACACCGGCGCCAAGGCCGTCGTCATGGCCCCGCAGGACACCGGCGCGATCGCCTCCACCCTCGACCAGCTGTCCGCCAAGAAGATCCCGGTGGTCAGCGTCGACACCCGCCCCGACAAGGGCAACGTCTACATGGTGGTGCGCGCCGACAACAGGGCCTACGGCACCAAGGCCTGCGAGTTCCTGGGCCAGCAGCTGGGCGGCAAGGGCAAGGTCGCCGAACTCCAGGGCGCGCTGAGCTCCGTCAACGGCCGTGACCGCTCCGAGGCGTTCGCGACCTGCATGAAGGAGAAGTTCCCCGGCATCGAGGTGATCGAGCTGGCCACCGACTGGAAGGGCGACGTCGCCTCCGCGAAGCTCCAGTCCACCCTGGCCGCCAACCCGGACCTGGGCGGCGTCTACATGCAGGCCGGCGGCGTGTTCCTGCAGCCCACCCTCGCCCTGCTCCAGCAGAAGGGCCTGCTCAAGCCCGCCGGCCAGAGCGGCCACATCGCGATCGTCTCCAACGACGGCATCCCGCAGGAGTTCGACGCGATCCGCAGGGGCGACATCGACGCCACCGTCTCCCAGCCCGCCGACCTCTACGCCAAGTACGCCCTCCACTACGCGCAGGCCGCGGCCGAGGGCAAGACCTTCCAGCCCGGGCCCACCGACCACCAGTCGACCATCATCTCCCTGCCCAACGGCCTGGAGGACCAGCTCCCCGCACCCCTGGTCACCAAGGACAACGTCGACGACAAGTCCCTCTGGGGCAACGGCGTCGGCAAGTAGTCCCTGGACGCTCCATGGGCGCGGTCGGCGCTCCCCCGCCGGCCGCGCCCATGGGCCCCTGGCCCCTGGCCCCTCAGCTGAAAGGACACCCCGCCATGGCGGACCCCAGCCCCGTCCGGGGCGCCGTCGTCGAGGCCGACGGGATCAGCAAGCGCTTCGGCGCCACCGTCGCGCTCAGCGACGCCCGTATCTCGGTGGCCCCCGGCGAGTCCCACGCCCTGGTCGGCCGCAACGGCGCGGGCAAGTCCACGCTGGTCTCGATCCTGACGGGTCTCCAGCAACCCGATACAGGCACCCTGCGCTTCAACGGCGAACCCGCCCCGGCCCCAGGTGACACCGACGCCTGGCGCTCCCGGGTCGCCTGCGTCTACCAGCGCTCCACGATCATCCCCGCGTTGACCGTCGCCGAGAACCTCTTCCTCGACCGGCAGAGCAGCGGCGCGTTCCGTCCCATCAGCTGGAAGCAGCTGCGCGGCCGCGCCACCGAGCTCCTCGCCGATTACGGGGTCGACGTCGACCCGACCGCACGCGCCGAGAACCTCACCGTCGAACAACGCCAGTTCGTCGAGATCGCCCGCGCCCTCTCCTTCGGTGCGCGCTTCATCATCCTCGACGAACCCACCGCCAAACTCGACGCCCGCGGCATCGACAAGCTCTTCGACAAGCTGCGCTCACTCCAGCAGCAGGGCGTCGCCTTCCTCTTCATCTCCCACCACCTGCAGGAGGTCTACGACCTCTGCACCACCGTCACCGTCTACCGCGACGCCCGACACATCACCACCGCCCCGGTCGCCGAACTCGACCACCACGCGCTGGTGGAGGCGATGACCGGGGAGAGCGGACACGGGTCCGCGCCGAGCTGGTCCGCCGGTGGCAGGACATCCGCCGAGGGTGCCACGCTGCTCGACATCGAAGCCCTGACCCTGCCGGACGCCTACCAGGACGTCTCGCTCACCGCCCGGGCCGGCGAGGTGCTCGGCCTCGCCGGCGCCGCGGCCAGCGGCAACGTCCAACTCGGCGAGACACTGGCCGGACTGCACCGACCCAAGGCCGGCACGATTACCGTCGCCGGTCGCCCGGTGCGCCCGGGCCGGGTGCCGGCCGCGCTGGCCGCCGGGATCGGGTTCGTCCCCGAGGACCGGCACATCCAGGGCCTGGTCCCGCAGCGCAGCGTCGCCGAGAACGCCACCCTGACCGTCACCGACCAGCTCGGCCCGTACGGCACGGTGCTGCCCTCGCGCACCCGGGCCTTCGCCCAGCGCATGATCAGCGACCTGGACATCAAGACCCCGGGACCGGCAACCCCCGTCTCCGCACTGTCCGGCGGCAACCAGCAGAAGGTCGTCATCGCCCGCGCGCTCGCCACCGACCCGCAGGTCCTGGTCGCCATCCGGCCCACCAACGGCGTGGACATCAAGTCGAAGGAATCCCTGCTCGGCACCGTCCGCGAAGTCGCCGACGCCGGCAGGAGCGCCCTGATCGTCTCCGACGAACTCGACGACCTGCGGGTCTGCGACCGCGTCCTGGCCATGTTCCACGGCCGTGTCGTCGCCGAATTCGACCACGGCTGGAGCGACGAACAACTGGTCGCAGCCATGGAGGGCATGACCGGACCGACCGACCCGAAGGAACACCATGACCCCGACCACTGAGCTCCGAGCACCGTCGGCCACGGCCGTCTCCGCCCCCGCCGGGCGCCGCTTCGACCTGGCCCGCTACCGCGACCTGTCGCTGGTCCCGGTCCTGCTCGTCCTGGGCGTCATCGGCTTCGCCGTCTCACCCGCCTTCCTCACCTCCGACAACCTCCTTGGCGTCGGCCAGCAGGCCACCGAACTCAGCCTGCTCGTCCTCGCCGAGGCGCTGATCCTCATCGTCGGCCGGATGGACCTCTCCCTCGAATCCACCATCGGCGTCGCCCCCGTCATCGCCGTCTGGCTGGTCCTGCCCGACCACGGCGCCCGGTTCAACGGCCTCGGACTCTTCCCCTCCTGGACGGCCATCCCGCTCTGTCTCGTGGTCGGCGCGCTGATCGGCGCGATCAACGGGTTCCTGATCCTCAAGCTGCGCCTCAACGGCTTCATCGTCACCCTCGGCGCGCTCACCCTGCTCCGCGGCCTCCAGGTCGCCATCTCCCAGGGCCAGTCGATCGTCACCCTGCCCGACTCCTTCACCTACCTCGGCCGCACCAGCTGGCTCGGCATCCCCGCCGCGATCTGGATCTGCACCCTCCTCTTCCTCGCCGGAGGCTGCGCCCTCGCCTGGCTGCGCCACGGCCGCGCCCTGTACGCGATCGGCGGCAACGCCGAGGCCGCCCGCGCCGCCGGCATCCGGGTCGACCGGATCACCTGGACCGTGCTCATCCTCGGCGGCCTGCTCGCCGCCTTCGCCGGCATCCTCTACACCGGCCACTACGGCTCCATCTCCGCCGACCAGGGCAACGGCTGGATCTTCCAGGTCTTCGCCGCCACCGTCATCGGAGGCGTCAGCCTCAACGGCGGCCGCGGCACCCTCTTCGGCGCCCTCACCGGCGTGCTGACCCTCCAACTCGTGGTCAACGTCATGACCCTCGCCGGCGTACCACCCCTGTGGAACCAGTTCCTCAACGGCGCGATCATCATCGTCGCGCTGATCATCTCCCGCTTCGCCTCCGGCGAGAAGCAGGAATAGCGCCGACGACCCCCGAGCCGCCGGAGCGGCGCGACCAGCCCGGCGGGCACTGGTCGCGCCGCTCCGGCCCCCTGTTCCGTCACCGCGGGACAGCCGCTTCGCAGGCCCGTACGTTCCGTACCAGAGGGGACCAGACATGTCGGTAACCGATCAGGCCATCGAGCGGATCAAGGAGATGATCCTCTCCGGCGCTCTCCAGCCCGGTGCCCGGCTGCCCAACGAGGCCGAGCTGGCCGACCAGCTCGGGCTGTCCCGCAACTCCCTGCGCGAGGCCGTCCGCGCACTCACCGCGATGCGGATCCTCGTCCCCAAGCAGGGCGACGGCACCTACGTCTCCGGCCTCGAACCCCACCTCCTCCTGGAATCGCTCGCCTTCGCCGCCGACGTCTCCCAGGGCCACACCGCCGGCCAACTCCTCCAGGTGAGGCGCCTGCTGGAGCCGCAGGCCACCGCCCTCGCGGCCGACCGGATCACCGGGCCGGGCCTGGCCGAGCTGCGCGCCATCCTCGACCGGAGCGCCCGGGACATCAGCATCGAGGAGTTCGTCGAGCTGGACATCGCCTTCCACCGCACCATCGCCGACGCCGTGGGCAACCCCGTGCTCTCCACCCTGCTCGGCATCCTCTCCACCCACACGCAGCGGCTGCGCATCGTCCGCGGCATCCGACATGCGCCCGCCCGCGAACAGGCCCACCGGGACCACGAAACCATCTGGCGGGCCCTTGCCGCAGGTGACGCCCTCCTCGCCGCCAGCGCCAGCTCCGTGCACGTCGCCGCCGTCGAGGACTGGCTGGCCACCGGGATCCCCACCGACTCCCCCGGCCTCGACACCGGTACCGCATGACAGCCGAGGCCCCGGGCCTCCGTCCCTGTGCACCCGGCGCACAGCACCCCGACCCGAAGGGAGGACAGCTTTCCTCCTCCCCGGCCAGCCAGGAGAACGTCGACGACCCGTCGCTGTGGGCCAACCACGTCATCGGCTGACGGACGGCAGCTGTTCCACCGCGAGCGCGCTCTCGGCAGGTAGACATCGGATATTTCGTCTTGGCCGGCCAGGGCAGACCCCCTGGCCGGCTGACGCCTTCCGGGGCGGCGTCAGCCCGCTACCCCTGCCACCGGTGAGGAAACTCCCTGTACAGGACGGTCAGACGCGAGGCGTGCAGTGCCGCCCGATCCCCGTCCGACACGGGGACTCCCCGACGAGGCTGCGAGAACCATTGACCATACATCCGATGATAGCTAGATTCCCGCCGTCGGCAGCACACCCCCTACGCCGACCCGGCCGGTCGAACCGGGCGAACCTCCGCAGCCGCCCCGGGGAAGCGCAGCGCAGACGCGATCGGTGCCGGATCGGCAGCGGCTGCGCGGCCGGTGCGGCGAAGGCACCCGCGAGCAGGACGCACCCGGCCGACCGATCTCCGATGAAAGGACCCTCGTGAGCCACCCTCGCCCCGAGCCCCTCTCCGTTCCGTCCCGCCGCAGTGTCCTGCGGGCCGCACTGTCCCTCGGTGCCGTGCTGGCCGTCTCCTCGCTGCCGGAGTTCACCGGGCGCGCGGCGGCCGCCCGCCCCGCCTCGGCCTCGCTGGTGCCGGACGGCCAGGCCGTCACGCTCCGGTACCCCTCGCCCGGCACCGAGGCGCTGATCATCGAGCAGGGCCTGCCGATCGGCAACGGCCGGCTCGGCGCCCTGACCACCGGCGACCCCTCGCGCGACGCCTTCTACCTCACCGACGCCACCCTGTGGACCGGCGGTCTCAACGCCGCACTCGGTTCGGACGGCCAGTTCCCCTACGGCGCAGACGACTTCGGCACCTTCGGCCTGCTCGCCAAGGCCTACCTCAACATCGCCGCCCACACCGCGTCGGCGATCAGCGGCTACCAGCGCCGGCTCGACCTCTCGAACGGCCTGGTCACCGCCACGTACCGGCTCGGCGAGGTGACCTACCGGCGCGAGGTCTACAGCAGCCACCCCGACGACGTGATGGTGATCCGGCTGAGCCAGAGCGGCGGCGGCAGCTACACCGGCAGCCTCGCCCTGACCGGTACCCGCGGTGAGGCCGTCACCGCCGATCCGCTCGGGGCCTCGGTCTCCTTCAGCGCCGCCCTGCCCAACGGCCTGACGTACGCGACCGTCCTCAAGGCCGTGGGCACCGGCGGCACCGTCGCGGCCACCGGCAGCCAGGTCACCTTCAGCGGCTGCTCCGAGGTGCTGCTGGTGGTCAGCGGTGGCACCAACTACGCGGCCGACGCGGCCGCCACCGGCTTCAAGGACGCCACCCGTGACCCGCTGGCCCTCGCGCGTGCGGCCGCGGCCTCCGCCGCCGCGGTGCCCGCGGGCTCGCTGCTGGCCACCCACGTCGCCGACTACCAGCGCCTCCAGCAGTCCATGACCGTGAACCTGGGCACCTCCACCGCCGCCCAGCGGGCCATGGACACCCCCGCCCGACTGGCTGCCCGGGCTGCCACCGGCGCCGCACCCGACCCCGAACTGGAGGCCTCCTACCTGCAGTTCGGCCGCTACCTGGCCATTACCGGCTCTCGCAGCAGCCTGCCCGCCAACCTCCAGGGGCTGTGGGTGGACCGCAACGACCCGGACTGGATGGGCGACTACCACACCGACATCAACGTCCAGATGAACTACTGGCTGGCCGACCGGGCCGGGCTGTCGGAATGCTTCGGCGCCTTCGCGGACTACTGCGTCACCCAGTTCCCGTTCTGGCAGGACACCACCCTGAAGCTCTTCCAGGACTCCCGGAACGGCTTCCGCAACACCTCGGGAAAGGTCGCCGGCTGGACGCTGGGCATCTCGACCAATCCGTGGGGCGGCAGCGGCTGGTGGTGGCACCCGGCCGGCAACGCCTGGATCTGCAACTCGCTGTTCGAGCACTACGAGTACACCGTCGACCGGGCCTATCTGGCCCGGATCTACCCTCTGCTCAAGGGCGCCTGCGAGTTCTGGCAGGCGCGCCTGATCGTCACCACCGTCACCGACCCCGACACCGGCGCCTCCCGACAGGTACTCGTCGACGATCACGACTGGTCTCCCGAGCAGGGCCCCACCGACGCGCTCGGCATCACGTACGCCCAGGAGCTCGTCTGGCAGCTCTTCCAGAACTACCGGACCGCCGCCGCGGCCCTCGGCCTCGACGGCGCCTTCGCCGTGACCGTCGCCGACCTGCAGAACCGTCTCCACCTGCCGCAGGTCAGCCGGACCACCGGCCGGCTGGAGGAATGGATGACCGACGCCGACCTCGGCGAGACCGGTCACCGCCACCTCTCACCGCTCGTCGGCCTCTTCCCCGGAGACCGCATCGACCCTCGAACCAGCCCCGCCGCGCTGATCGCCGGCGCCACCAACCTGCTCACCGCCCGCGGCATGCAGAGCTTCGGCTGGGCGTGCGCCTGGCGAGCCCTGTGCTGGGCCCGTCTCGGCAACGCCGACAAGGCCTACCAGCTGGTCACGACCGTCATGAAGCCCTCGGTCGACCACAGCAACGGCACCGGCATCAACATGTTCGACATGTACGGCATGGGCTCCAGGTCCACGTTCCAGATCGACGCCAACTTCGGCACGCCCACGGCCATGGTCGAGATGCTGTTGCAGTCGCGCCCCGGCCTGGTCGACCTGCTGCCCGCCCTGCCCTCCGCCTGGGCCGCCGCCGGCTCGGTCACCGGTGCCGGCGTCCGCGGCGGCTTCACCGTCGACGTCTCCTGGACGGCCGGCCAGGTGACCACGCTGACCCTGCACAGTGTCGGCGGGACCACCACCACCGTCCGCGCCGGCGGCTGGAGCAAGGACGTCACCGTCCCGGTCGGCGGCTCGGTCACCCTCACCCCCGACGCGATGCCCGCCGTCTGCCAGTTCGTCAACCGCCTCAGCGGCAAGGCCATCGACGTCCCCGGCGCATCCACGGCCACCGACGTCGCCCTGATCCAGTACACCCCCCACGGCAGCGACAACCAGCGCTGGCGGCCGGCCTCGGCCGGCCCGGGCATCTGGGAGTTCACCAACGTCCACTCCGGCCTGGCCATGGACGTCCGGGGCGGCTCGACGGCCGCCGGCGCCCCGATCATCCAGTGGACGCCCGGCCACAGCTCCAACCAGCAGTGGCGCCTGGTCGACGCCGGGGGCGGCTACGTGAAGATCGCCGGCGTCCGCAGCGGCCTCGTCCTCGGCGTCGCCGGTGGCTCGACGTCCGACTCCGCCGCCATCCAGCAGCAGACCGACACCGGGAGCACCGGCCAGCACTGGCTGATCCGCGCGTCCTGACGGCCACGCCGCACCGGATGGCCGACGCCGACTGCGGCACCGTGCTCCGGTCCCGTGTGCGCGCCACGGCCGATCCCTGCAGCACCCACCACGCCGACGTGCCCGGCCTGGCCCCGACGGGGACCGGTCGGGCGTCAGGTCCGGGCCCTGGTACGGGCCCTGGTGCGGGCCCTGGTCCGGGGCGGTCCCGCACCAGGGCCCGGGGGCTCAGGCCTCCACGCCGTAGTACTGGGCGAGGAAGCCGGTCACGTCGGTGGCGTGCGGGAGCAGCTCCGGCAGTTCCCGGGCCAGCGCGGTGCGCGTGGCCTCGGCCAGTTCGGGCAGGCTCGTGGCGGCGGACTTCACGTACGGGTCGAGGCGGCGGACGAGTTCGTAGTTGCTCTCCACGTCCAGCTGCCGCATCGCCTTCTCCAGCGGGGGCGCGTCGGCCGGCGGGACGTCGGGCAGGACCCGGCTGACGAAGGTGACCCGGTGCAGGACCCGCCAGCACGGCGGCTTGCGGTCCGCCTGGCGGGCCTGGCAGAGCGCCGCCGCGTTGGGGTCGTTCCCGTTCGCCAGCCAGAGGGGGTCGACGAGCTCTCTGGACGTCCGATTTCCGCGATCTTCAGCGGAGCGAAGGAGAAGTTGGCGGCAGTGCGGGACAAGGCGGCGGCAAGGACACTGGTCGCCGTCACGGATCGCCGCATCATCACGGCCAAGGCGAACGCATTCCTTGAGCAGGGAGAAATCCGTCAGGACATCCCGATCGACCAGGTGCGGTACGTCCGGGCACCGACCGCACAAGACGGCAGCGGGCGCTCGACAATCGACCTCATCACGCGTGACGAGAACATCCGGTGGCTCTTCCACGCCGACATCGACAACACCCGAGTGAACGCGCTCGCCGCCGTACTCGCCGAGTCGATGACGATCCCTGACGGTGAACGCGACGAGCTCCAGCGGCGGCACCGTGGCCCCGTCATGGCAGGCGAGAAGGAAGAGATCGCAAAGTCCCCGGTGTAGCGGGCCGACGCACTGACGATCCATGCGTGCAGAAGATCACGCCACCGGGGATTGTCGGTCCTCGTGCCTACGATCACCGCATGCCTGATGCCTTCACCGTCCTGTGGACCCACGACACGTGCCGTGCGCTGCGGAAGGCGGGCCGCGTCGGCGAGCGGCCGCCGGTCGCCTTCAGCGGCGTCCACTCCTCGCTCCCGGCCTGGTCCGGCGCCCGACCCGGCGACGAGGTGTACGCCCTGCACGTCAACCGACGCGTCGTGTCCGTGGTGAGCCGCATGCGGGTCGTCGACCTGGAGCGGCAGGAGTGCTGCGGCACCGCCCCCACGACCTGGAGCGATCCGGCCTTCCCGGGGCACGGCGACTGGTCCATGCTCGGCGCCGGAGGCTGCGGCGCCTCCGCGGTCCACGTCGACGCAACCCCCGTAAGCTTCGACCTGACCGTCCCCGGCGACCTGCTCGCCACCCTGACCTGGCGCAACCGCCGGAACCAGACCCGCGTGCTGAAGTACGTCGTGGACGGCCTCCTCGAACGCTCGGTCAGCCTCCAGGGCTTCTACCGGCTCACCCCCGAGTCGGCCGACGAGCTGGCGGGGATCGTCGACGTCGTGGGCACCTCCGTACCGGCGAGGTAGCCCACCCCGCGTCGTCCTGCCGGACGCCGTCGGTCGGCCGGACCGGACGCGGGGCAGTCACGCAGCCGGGCGGTCCTCGCGTCCCGGATGCGGAGGAGCCGGCCCTGTGTGCTCGACGTCGCCGGCCGCCGGACGCACCTCACCGCTCGTCGACCGGACCGGCGCCGGGAGAGCCGACGTGGGGAGAGCCCGCCTCCGGAGAGCCGGTCTCGGGAGAGCCGGTCTCGGGGCAGTTGGCGTGGTCGATTCCCCAGAGGCTCGCCTTGCTCAGCACCCAGTCCTGCAGCGGCGGGTCGTCATAACTCTCCCGGTCGGTGAGGACGAAGTTCACCCACACGTCCTCGGCCGGCGTCAGTTCGAGGGTCCGCTGGTCGGACAGGTTCTCGTACGTGACGGTCCGCCAGGAGAGGCCGGCCGCGTTGAGGGCGGCGGTGAGCACCGACTCGGTGACGTGCGAGTCGACGGTGCGCAGCCCACCGCCGGGCACCGGGAGTTCCAGCTCCCCGTGCCAGACCGGGATGAAGAGCCGCTCCAGCAGACCGCACCGGCAGAAGACCGGCTGCAGGCTGCCCCAGCCGAACCAGTGCGACCCGGACGCGGCCCCGTCGACGGGCCCGCCGTCCCACGGCTCGCCGTAGCGGGCGGTGAGCCCTGGCAGCGCGGCGCCGACCCGGAGGGCGCCCATCGCACCGGTCGCCGCCAGCGCCGTCAGCTCGGCGACGAGGCCGGACACCGGCGGTCCGGTGCGCTGGTCCTGCTGCATGACGGTGAACCCCCGGGTTGGTCGTGGTGCCGGTGTCCGGCAATCGGCAATCGGCAATCGGCAATCGGCAATCGGCAATCGGCAATCGGCAATCGGCCAACAGTAGCCAATGGGCAGCAGGAAGTGTCAGCGGTTTCTGATCTACTACCTGCCGGCACAACGAGGTCCTGGAGGAGAGCCATGGGTGTACTGACGGACTACTTCCGCGCGGCGGATGCGGCCTCGGTCGTCCGGGCAGTCGAGCAGGCGGATGGCGGGTCCCCGCTCACCGCACGACCCCCCGCTTTCGACGGGGTCGAGACCAAGCGCGTGGACCCGGGTGTCATCCTGGCGCAGCTGATCGCCGCCATCCGCGAAGTCCCCTGGCAGGTGGACCTCGTGGAGGAGACCTACGTGTGGCCGACCTCCCCGCCGCCCGGCCCGGATGGTGTGGAGAACGAGGACGACCCCTGGATGACCGGACCTTGGGTGTCACAGCTCCCGCCCCAGGTGCGTGACACGCTCGCAGGGGCGCACGACTCCCGGCTGCCCGCCATCGCCGCACGGTGGGTGCAGGCGGAGGAACTGCACGGAGCACTCGCCGACCACATGGAGCCTGTCGCCCGCGACCTCGTCCTGCTGGCCAGACGCGCCCGCGACGCCGGCGAACAGCTGTACTGCTGGACCTGCCTGTAGGCCGCACGAAGGGCGGGCGGACGCCCTTCGTCACGCGTAGGTGATCACCTCCTGAGCACGGCCCGACCCCACCCCGACCCCGGCCCGCGCGCGGTACGGGGCGGGGCCGGGAGCTGGTCCGTCAGGAATCGGCGATCAGGACCAGGGGATCAGGGATGCAGAACGCGCGAGGGCGCCGCCGCGTTGTCGGCCGCCGCCTGGGAGCGGACGGCGGGGGTGACGCAGACGTCGTCGCCCGGCCAGGCCTGGACACCCGGCCGTGGTCGACCCAGCCGAGCTTGTCGAGCTGGAAGCCGACCAGGCCCACCGGCTGCGTGTTGCCGTAGGTGCCGCCGGTGCCCGAGGCGTAGACGTTGGCCGCGCTCATCTCGTCCCACGGGTCGTCGTACTCACCCGGCGCGGACCACGGGGCGTTGCGGTAGCCCGTGTCGTTGGAGAAGGAGTGCCCCAGCCCGTACCCGTGCAGCATCTCGTGGGCGACGGACACCGAGCCGAGGCCCGTGCCGTCCAGGTAGATCGCGCCGCCCGCGCCCCACCAGTAGATGCCCACGTTCGTGACGACGACCGTGCGGTGCCCCGCCGGGACGGTGTACCCGCCGGCGCTCGCCGCGTTGACGCAGTCGTTGAACCGGGTCCACCGGTCCCGGCCCTGTTCCTGTGCGAGGGTGTAGGGCATCGTGAACCAGCCCGCGGCGTTGGAGTTACGGATCCGCACCGCGCAGCCGACTCGCACCCCGGGCCGACTCGCACCCTCCGACCGGCGAGCGCTCCACTCCCGGGCCGCCTCCGAACGGGCCTGCCGGATCCGACCCCGAGAGCAGACACCGAGGGACTGACACACAGTCACTCCACCGACCCCGTCCCGATTGCAGCTTGGTAACGTCCCGCCAGTTGACTGGATGTGACATTGCACATATCACATCATGCTCCTCATGAGAAAAGTCGTAGCCCTGCTCTCGGCCGCCGCAGCCGTCGCCGCCTTCGGCGGAGCGTCCGCCAGCGCCGCCTCCGACGTCCCCGCCCCCGAGGACGTCGGCCAGGGAAAGCTCGTCTGGAGCTCCTGCAATGACGCCGACACGCCCGCGCTGCAGTGCGCGATGCTCGAGGTGCCGGTGGACTACGCCGACCCCCGCGGCCGCAAGATCAAGATCAAGGTGAACCGCCTGCCCGCCACCGCACCCAAGGACAAGCAGCAGGGCCCGATCCTGCTCAACCCCGGCGGGCCCGGCTCCTCCGGGCTCTGGATGCCCGCCTTCGTCTCCGGGAAGCTCCCGCAGGACGTCGCCTCGACCTACGACTGGATCGGCTTCGACATCCGCGGCACCAACGCGAGCGAGCCCCATGTCGTCTGCGATGCCCACTACTTCGAGGGTGAGCGTCCCGACTACCAGGTGAGTCAGGGCAGTTCGAAGGCCTGGCTGGCGAAGGCGGCCGGCTACGCCGCCAACTGCGCGGCCGACTGGTCCTGGCTCCTGCCGCACATGACCACCGTCGACAGCGCCCGCGACATGGACAGCATCCGGCGGGCGCTCGGCGTCCGGCAGATCAGCTTCTACGGCGGATCCTGGGGCACCTCGCTGGGCTCCACGTACGGCCAGCTCTTCCCCTCACACGTACGGCGCATGGTGCTGGACAGCATCGTCGGACCGACCATCAGCTGGTACGACCACAACATCCTGCAGGACAAGGAACACCAGCGCCGCTTCGACGCGTTCGCGGCCTGGGCGGCCAAGGCCGACTCCGTCTACCACCTGGGCACCGACGCCGCGTCCGTCAAGAAGGCGTACGACCAGGTCGAGGCCGCACTGCGGACCGACCCGGTGGACGCCGCGCCGGCCCCGGGGAAGATCGGCCCGGCCGAGTTCGAGGACACCTTCTACGGCGGGGGCTACAACTTCCTGCGCTGGCCCCGGATGGCCACCGTCCTCTCG
Organism: Kitasatospora sp. RG8; assembly: GCF_017813315.1. Taxonomy (NCBI): domain Bacteria; kingdom Bacillati; phylum Actinomycetota; class Actinomycetes; order Kitasatosporales; family Streptomycetaceae; genus Kitasatospora; species Kitasatospora sp. RG8. The sequence goes on along the minus strand of NZ_JAGIYX010000020.1, from coordinate 15,624 downwards.
GCCTACGTCACCCAGCACGACACCCGCCCGCTCGCCATCGCGTACAACCGGTACGCGGCGCCGGGCGGTGACGACGGCGCCTTCCCGGCCTACAACGCGGCGCAGTGCAACGAGAACGCGTGGCCGCGCGACTGGGAGTTCTGGAAGAAGGACCAGGCCAAGGTCAACGCGGTCGCGCCCTTCTACACGTACAACAACATGTGGTACAACGCCGCCTGCATGTTCTGGCCCTCCCAGGGCAATCCGGCGGGCCGGACGAAGATCACCGGCAAGGGACTGCCTCCCGTCCTGCTCTTCCAGGCCACCGAGGACGCCGCCACCCCGTACGAGGGCGGGCTCGCCATGCACGACGCACTGCCCGGCTCGAAGCTGGTCGTGCAGACCGGCGGCAGCTTCCACGAGATCCTCTTCCACGGCAACGCCTGCCTGGACGACACCTTCACCGCCTACCTCCGCGACGGCAGCCTCCCCACGGGTGGCGGCCGCATCGCCAAGACCTGTGCCCCCGAGGCCGATCCCGACCCCGTCTACGTGACCCCGCCGCCGGCCCTCACCGGCAAGTCCGCCACCGGCGCCACCCCGCTCGCGCCCACCGACCCCGAGGCGGTCCGCGGCGCGCTCCACTGACCGGCCCCCGCCCCGGGACCGCGGCGCGTGCCACGGCCCCGGGGCGGCGGTTGTCCCGTGACAAGTGATCTTGACCATTCGCCAGGCGATATTGACCGGTGAAGTCGAACGCTCCTCGGTACGGTCGGCTCATGGAAGAGCTACCCGAGAGCGTGGACCGCGACATCCTGGATCACCGGATAATCCGTGCGATCAAGGCGATCCGGGACGCATCCGGCTGCACGATCCACGCAGCGCTCGACATCTTCACACAGCGGTACGAGGAGCTCCGCCGTGATCGGCCAGGTGACTTCCAGCTGAGCCGCGAGGAGTACGGCCGGGACGTCTGCACCTGATCCGATCGAACTCGCGTGGCAATCGGTCAAGATCACCCGTCAGAGGACAGCGGCCACGGGCGTCGGCTCAGACGCCCTGGCGGCCCGCGGGCCTCAGGCCACGCCGTGCGGGCGGAACTGGATGCTGATCCGCGGGCCCACCGGGCGCGCGGTCTTCGGGACGGCGTGCTCCCAGGTGCGCTGGCAGGAGCCGCCCATGACCACCAGGTCCCCGTGCCCCAGCGGCCTGCGCACGACCGGGCCGCCGCCGTGGCGCCGGCGCAGCACCAGGGCGCGCGGTTCACCCACGGACAGGATGGCCACCATGGTGTCCTCGTGGGCACCGCGCCCGATCCGGTCCCCGTGCCAGGCCACGCTGTCGCGGCCGTCCCGGTAGTAGCAGAGGCCGAGGGTGCGGAAGGGCTCGCCCAGTTCCTCGGCGTAGTGCCGGCTGAGCGCCGCGCGGGCCTGGGCGAGCACGGGGTGCGGCGGTTCGGCGTCCGCCGGGTAGGAGGCCAGCAGGCGGGGTACGTCGACCGTCCGTTCGTACATCTCGCGCCGCTCGGCCCGCCAGGGCACGGTCGTGGCCAGCTGTTCGAACAGCCGGTCGGCCCCGTGCAGCCACCCCGGCAGCACGTCCAGCCAGGCGCCGTCGCCGAGGACGAGCCGCCGCAGGCCGTCGAGCGGGCCGAGGCGGACGCCACCGTCTGCGTCGGCGTCGTCGAACAGCGAGGGCTGGAGGTGGACGGTGGTGTCGTGCATGGGTCCAGCGTACGCCCATAATCGAACAGATGCTCGAACCCAGGGGGCTGCCCGGTCGCCTGATGGCCCCAGCCGCCCCACCGGCCCGCCCCCGCAGCGCACCGGTGCCCGGCGGGCCGCGGTCGTAGCCTGCCGGTATGGCGATCAACGGGTTCGGGACCACGGAGTTCCAGCTGGTACTGCTGAGGCGGATGGCCGACTTCAACCCCGGGCTCGTGGAGGAGGCGGTCCGGCGGCTGGGCGCCACCCGCGCCGTGATGCGGGAGGCCAACAAGCGCTGGCAGGCGATGGTCCGCGCGCCCCGCTTCCCGCGCGGCGCAGCGCGCTACGCCGCCGCGCTCGGGCCGGCCGAGGCGGTGGTGCCGCGCCGGATCGGGGACCTCTCGTGCACCGCGCGGCAGTGGGCACTGCCGCTCTGGCCCGGCCTGCGCTTCGAGATCCTGCTCGGCCCGGCGGAGACCGGCGGCCCACTGCTCAACGAGTGGCTGGTGCGCGCTCCCGACGCCCCGGCGCCGGCGCTGCGCACGCTCGCCGACCTCACGCCGTGGAGCTGCGTCGTCGCCGACCTGGGGGCCGCCTTCCCGCCCGCCGTGCCGCGCGAGGGCAGCGCGCCGACCCGCTTCCAGCTGGACTTCACGGCCCCGGACGCCGCCGGGCGCCCGCGCCCGTGCACCGCCGACTTCACCTGGGGACTGCTCCAGGAGGTCCGGACCGACTGAGGGCGGGCATTCCGGGGCCGGGTTCGCGGCCCGTCAGGTGCCGGACGTGTCTCCCGCATCCGCGGCGTTGCGCCCGGCTGACGGTCCGGCAGGCCGTCTAGTCTCGGCCCGTGCGAGAGCCAGACCAGCCTGACCAGCCCGACCAGCGCGCCGAAGGCGCAGGACCGTTCACCACCCGGCTCACCTGGCGCCCGCCGGGCGGCGGCACCGCCGTGTGGGAGTCACGACTCGCCCGGCGGCGCGGCCTCCTCGCCGTCCACCCTCCCGGCGCGCCCGCCGGCCGGCACGCGAGCGCCGACGACGTCGCGATCGGCCGCCTGCGAAGGCTCAACGCCATCGCCGCGACCGCCTTCATCATCGGCGGCGCCCTCTTCGCGGCGGGTGCCGGCGTCGCGCAGTTCGGCTCCGGCGACGCCACCACCTGCGCCTCGCTCTACTTCGCCGGCGGCCTGTTCTTCAACACCGGCGGATACGTCTCGCTGCTCCAGGTCGTCAACGCACCCCGCCACGTCCCCGGAGGCGAGGGCCGACTGGTCACCCGCCGCTGGCGCTGGTGGAGCTACGAGCCGACACGGCTCGACTGGCTGAGCGCGTTCGTCCTGTTCGCCGGAACCCTGGTGTTCGCCGTCAACCTGATCGACTCCTTCCTGCAGGGACTGACCGTCCAGCAGGTCAACCGGCTGATCTGGACCCCCGACGTCATCGGCTGCATCCTGTTCCTGGTCTCCGGCCACCTCGCCTTCGTCGAGATCTGCCACGGACGGCCCTGCGTCCGCCGCCGCAGCCTCGGCTGGTGGATCGTCGCCGTGAACCAGCTCGGCTCCGTCCTCTTCATGGTCTCGGCGCTCGCCGCCTACACCCGCCCCGCGACCGACAGCCTCGTCAACGCCGACATCGCCAACTGGGGCACCCTCACCGGCGCCCTCTGCTTCTCCGTCGGCGGCGTCCTCCAGCACCTCGAACGTCCCTGACGCGGCGCCCGGGCATCGCCCGGCCGGTGAAGCCGGTGAAGCTGGTGAAGCCGGTGGTGCGAACGATCCGGCCGGGGGCGCGGGCGATCCGGCCGGTGCCCGGCGCTCCGCCGGCCCCGGGTGACGGCCGGCGTGGGCTGCCCCCTTGCCGTCGATAATACCCATGGGGGTATCGTTGAGAGCACAGAGATACCCCACCCGGTATTTCTTCGGGCCCCGCGACCGCCGAGCCCACTCCAAAATACCCCTCCGGGTATTCTCGAACCGGAGGCAAGGACACCCAGGAGGCGTGACCATGCAGGTTGACGAGGACGCCGTCGGCGCGGTGCTCAACCGCCTTCGCCGGGCCCAGGGCCAGCTCGGCGGAGTGATCGCGATGATCGAGGCCGGGCGCGACTGCAAGGACGTCGTGACGCAGCTCGCGGCCGTCTCCCGCGCACTCGACCGGGCCGGGTTCAAGATCGTGGCCAGTGGCATGCGGCAGTGCCTGGCCACCGCCGACGGCGACGCCCCGCCGATGAGCGAGACCGAGCTGGAGAAGCTCTTCCTGGCCCTCGCCTGAACCGCCCACCGCAGCGGGAGACCGTGGGCGCGTCCGCCGCCCGTCCCACCGCCCCACCCGCCCGGACCCATCCGTCCAACGACCCCGGACACGCTCCGGAAGCCGGAGAGAAACCATGGACCACGGCATCACCACCACCCTCGACCTACCCTTCGACGAAGCCGTGCGACAGGTGCGCGACGCGCTCGCCGAGCAGGGCTTCGGCATCCTCACCGAAATCGACATGCAGGCGACACTGCGGGCCAGGCTGGGCGAGGAGATCGAGGACTACCTCATCCTCGGCGCCTGCAACCCCCCGCTCGCCCACCGCGCACTCCAGAGCGACCGGCGCATCGGCCTGCTCCTGCCGTGCAACGTCGTGGTCCGTACCGTCGACGGCCGGACCGCGGTGGAAGCCATGGACCCACAGCTGATGGTCCAGATCACCGGACAGGCCCGAGAGACCGGAGAGACCGGAGAGACCGGAGAGACCGGACAGGCCGGCCTCGTCGCCGTCGCCGACGAGGCGGCCGCCCGCCTGCGCGCCGCACTGGGCTCGCTCACCGCCTGACCCGGCGCTTCCGGGGCCCGCCCGCGCGGGCCTTTTCCTGCACCTTCCCTATACCCCCACCCGTATTTTCGCGGGATCCCCCATCGCAACGGAGCCCCTCGTGCAGCACCTCGACGCCCCCCTCCCCCGATCCTCCGCCGCACCGCCCGAACAGCGGGACCCGGTAGCCGGACCGCCGGACGCGGCACCGCGGCCCGGACCGCTGGGCCGCCTGGGCGTCTGGTCCGTCCGCCACTTCAGGGCCGTGCTGGCCGGCTGGCTGCTGGTCGTGATCGGGCTCGGCGCCTTCGCCCCGCAGGTCACCAGCGCGCTGTCCGGCGCCGGCTGGCAGGCCGACGGCTCGGAGTCGGTGAAGGTCCGCCAGGTCGCCGAGCAGCACTTCGCCGGCAACGCCTCCTCCGCGCTCCAGATCGTGGTCAGTGCCGACCGGCCGGTCACCGAACCCGCCGTCCGGCAGGTCGTCGCGGAGGCGTCCGCGATCGCCGCCGCCGACCCCCGGGTCTCCACCGTCATCGCGCCCCGGCCCGGCGCCACCATCAGCCCGGACGGCCGCACCGCCGTCCTGCTCGCCGGCGCCGCCGCCTCCCCCGACGACATGGTCCGCGCCGCCGACGACCTCAAGGGCCCGCTGAACGAGCTGTCGCGGGACGGCGTCACCGTGCACGCGACCGGCGCCTCCGTGCTGTGGAGCGACTTCAACAAGGCCAACCACGACGCCATGATGAAGTCCGAGATCATGTCCTGGCCGGTCACCCTGGCCATCCTGGTCCTCGCCTTCGGCTCGCTGGTCGCCGCCGGCCTGCCGCTTCTGCTCACCATGGCCGGCCTCGCCGCCTCCGCCGGGTCGCTCGTCCTGATCAGCCATCTGTTCCCGGTGTCGGTCTGGGCGATGAACTTCGCCATGATGTTCGCCCTCGCGCTGGGAATCGACTACGCGCTGTTCATGGTCGTCCGGTTCCGCGCCGCCCGCGCCGGAGGCTCCCGCGACCACACCCGGGCCGTGGCGCAGACCATGGACACCGCCGGCAAGGCCGTCCTGCTCTCCGGGGCGACCGTCCTGGTGAGCCTGTCCGCCGTCATGCTGGTGCCCTCCCCGGCGTTCAGGTCGATGGCCGGCGGCATCATGCTCGCCGTCCTGTTCGTCCTCGCCGCCACCCTGACCCTGCTGCCCGCCGTCCTCGGCAGACTCGGCCACCGGGTCGACGCCCTCGCCCTGCCCTGGGCGCGTTCCGCCGGGAGCAGCTCGCCGCGCTTCGCCGCCTGGGGCGAACGGCTGTGGAAGCACCCGCTGCGCTACGGGGCCCTCGCCCTCGCCGCGCTGATCGCCCTGGCCGCCCCCGTCGTCGGCCTGCGCACCGCGATGCCCTCCATCGCCGTCCTCCCCGAGGACGCCGACGCGCGGGCCGGCTACACCGCCGTCCAGCAGGCCTTCGGCCCCGGCGCCCCGGGCACCCTGCAGATCCTCACCCCGGCCGCGAACGCCGCGGAGGTGGGCGTGCGGCTCGCCGGCACGCCCGGCATCGCCGGGACCATGCCCGCGACCCCCGCCGCCGACGGCTCCGGCTGGTCGATGATCCAGGCCGTGCCCACCGTCGACCCCTCCAGCCCCGACCTCGCGCACACCGTGCACACCCTGCGCGCCGACCTCCCCCCGGAGACCCTGGTGGGCGGCGCGGCCGTGGAGAACCTCGACCTCCAGCACCTGCTCACCGAGAAGACCCCGCTGGTCATCGGCGTCGTCATGGCCCTGGGCTTCCTGCTGCTGCTCGTCGCGCTGCGCGCACCACTGATCGCCGCCCTCGGCACCGCCGCGAGCCTGCTCTCCACCGGGGCCGCGTTCGGCGTCGCCCGCCTGGTCTTCCAGGACGGCTACGGCGCCGGCCTGCTCGGGTTCACCCCGCAGGGGTTCCTCGACGGCTGGGCACCGGTGTTCTTCTTCGCGATGATCTTCGCCATCGCGATGGACTACACGGTCTTCCTGCTCGCCTCCGCCAAGGAGCACTACGAGCGGACCGGCGACCCCCGCGAGGCCATGGTGGGCGCCCTCGCCCACTCCGGCCGGGTGGTCTTCGCAGCGGCCGGCGTGATGGTCGCGGTGTTCTTCACCTTCGCCCTGTCCGGCCCGCTGCCGCCCAAGGAGATGGGCATCGTCCTCGGCGTCGCCGTCCTGCTCGACGCCGCCCTGGTCCGGCTGGTCCTGCTGCCGGTCCTCCTGCGCCTGACCGGGCGCGCCGCCTGGCACACCCCGGCCCTGCTGGACCGCGTACTGCCGAGGGTCTCCTTCTCCCACGACTGACCCCCCCCCGCCCGACGCGTGTCGGCGGGACCGTGTGACGCGGTCCCGCCGACACGCGTCGGGCCGTGCCGGACGATGTCCGACACGGCCCGATCCGACCGGCGCCCGCCCTTCGGCGGCGGCCCTTCAGCGCCGGCCCAGGAGCCTGGCCAGGAACCCGCCGCCCTTGCCGGCACTCCGGTCGCACGCACAGCGGTCGGCCTTGCGCACCCCGGCAAGCACCTGCTCGACGTGCATCCCGCACCCCGCGTAGCCCGCCTTGCCACAGCTGCGGCACACCGTACGTCGACACATCGCATGACTCCTTGCCTCACGGCCCCGCGGCGGGGCACCTTCCCTCCCAATATACTGGGAGGGGTATTTTTCGGGCTGTCGGGACGCGGGCGGCCCGGGTGGGCTGACTGGGCGGGGTGCCGGGCCCTGTCCATGGGGAGGGCCCGGCACCCCGGCCGGAGGCCGTGGGCGGGAGACCGTGCCCGGACGGGTCGCCGGGCGGCTCAGTGCAGGACGGTGACGGGCGGTTCGCCGCCGGTGCCGTCGTGGGCGACGAGCGCGAAGCGACCCCCGGTGACGGGCCACAGGACCACCGGGTTGATCCGGGCGTGACCGGGGACGGCCTGCTTGGACTGCCGGCTCCCGGTCGGGGCGGCGAAGTGGTAGAGCGAGTTGTGGGTCAGCGCCCACACCGTGCCGCCGTCCGCCGCGACGCCTTCGACCGACTCGTCCACGCCCGCGGCCCACCGTCGGGTGCCGTCGGCGAGGGAGAAGGCGACCAGTCGTCCGGTGCCCCGCCGGCGGGTGCCGTGGGCGGTCGCCTCGAAGGTGATGTCGTCCGGCTTCACCGCCGGAGCGACGAGCAGGTCCCCGACCACCACCGCGCCGTAGGCGGGCCGGGCGGGGAAGGTGTCGTCGAGGCCCGATCCGGGTTGGACGACCAGGTCGAACTCGGGGCCGGAGACGGGGACGGTGGAGCGCAGGCGGCCGTCCCGGGCGTAGCCGAGCACGGCATGGGTGCCGCGGCCGGCCTCCTCGTCCACCCAGAGCGTGACCGGGTCGGCGGCGAGCAGGGCGAGGCCCTTCAGCCGGCTGGTGACCGGGAGTTCGGCGCGCGTCTGCTCCTGGCCGTCCGCCGGTCGTAGCGTCCGCAGGACGGGCGCCGCCTCCCCGCAGCGGGCGACGGCCACCACGGCGGCCGGCGCCCCGGCCAGGGCCAGCGGGGTGCAGCCGGGTTCGGTGCGGGCCTGCCAGAGCGTCCCGCCGTCGTCTGCGGCGGCGCGGAGGCAACCTACCGAGGATCACAACGCGCCACGACGGCGAAGTACCCGATCACGGCGGGGATTTGCCTGATCTTGACGCGGGCCGGAGCGGCCGGGAGGTCGCCGGCCGCTCCGCCCGGTGTCAGGCCGCGACGAGGCTCAGCGGGTCCGCGCTCCAGTCGGCGCTCCGGAGCTCCTTCAGCAGTTCGGACGGGGGGACCGTCACCACGGTGCAGGCCGCGTGGGCCTGGCAGTAGCGGCTCACCGAGGGCCGCAGGATCCGGGGCAGGCGGCCGCGCCGTCCGGCCCCACCACCAGCAGGTCGTCCGGGCGGTCGGCGACCGCCACCAGGGCCCGGCCGGCCTCGGCCCGCAGCACCATCGGCTCGATCCGGATGCCCTCCGGGTATCCGCCGAAGGCCTGCTCGAACGCCTCGTCGAGCCGCTCGCGGGCCGCCTGCGCCCAGAGCCGCGCCAGCGGCGGGCACGGCTGGGTGCGGTAGGCCGGCTCGCCGCCGACCGGGGTCCAGGCGATCACGGGGACGAGGACGGCTCCGCGGAACACGGCCTCCTCCACGGCGCGGTGCAGGGCGGCCAGGTTGGCCAGCGAGCCGCTGATTCCGACGATAACCCGAGCGCCCTCGGTCATGACTCTCATCTTCCTTCGAATCGCAGGTGGTTTCGGGATTATAGCCAGCTATTCATATGCATAGCAACCGGATCCACCTGGGATCACGCAATCACCGCCGACCTCGCCCCGCCTCGCCGGCGAGGCGCCGCCCGGGAGGCCGGGAGTGCGGGGATCAGCCAGGCGCAGAGTCAGGTTCATGCCAAGCTTCGGGAGCGGAAACGGCGCGTCCCCGGCCCGCCGGAGGTGCGGGCCGGGGACGCAGGGTGCGAGAGACGGTGCCGGCCGGCCTCAGCGGTCGAGCGGAGCCGGCTCCGGCGCGGCCTCGACGCCCGCCGCCGTGCCGGCCACCGGGGACGCCACCCGGCCCGCCCGGCCCCGGGAGGAACGCGACAGCACCACGTAGAGCCCCGCCGCGAGCGCGCCCGAGAGGACGAAGCTGAGGTCGATCCCGCCGGTCAGCGACAGCAGCGGACCCCGGTAGACCGGCGTGTCCACCGCGCACAGCCCGACGGCGCTGCCGACCGCCCAGGCGACGGTGGCCGGGACGTTCCAACCCGCGCGGTACCAGTAGATGCCGCCGCGTGTGCCGTGGTTGTAGACCTGGAGCGAGCGCCGGTCGTAGTCGCCCCGGCAGCGCCGGTGGCCGATGAGCGTGATGACCGCCCACGGCGTGCCGATCGCGGTCAGCACCAGGACGAAGGAGGTCACGGCGTCCTGCGCGCTCCAGACGAAGTGGCCGAGGAAGACCAGCACGGTCGCCGTCGCCGCCACCACGTAGGTGGCCTGCCGCCGGGTCGCCCGGGGCAGGATCGCGTCCAGGTCCAGGCCCATGCTGTAGAGCATCAGGCCGGTGTTGCCCGCACTGCCGAGCAGGCCGTTGAGCAGCAGCGGCACGAGGATCCAGAGCGGGGCGCCCTTGATCAGGCTGCCGACGTAGTCGTTGCCCGCCCCGGTGGCGACGGCGGTGAAGGCGCCGAACAACTGCGGGATCAGCAGGCCCAGGAAGAGACCGGCGGCCGTGGCCCCCAGCACGCGCCGGTTGCCGTGCTTCGCCGGGGAGACGTAGCGGGTGTAGTCGCCGAGCAGGGTGATGAACGCGATGGGGCCGCTCAGTCCGGCCGCGACCACGGCCAGCAGCCAGGTCTGCCAGAACCCGCCGAGCAGGTACTCGCCGTGGGCGGAGCCGTCGAAGTGCGGCGCGAAGGCGAGGAGGCCGGCCAGCAGCAGGGCGCCCATGGCCCACATCAGCACGCGTTCCATCCTCAGCAGCAGCTGGTAGCCGAAGACGGCCGCCGTCGCACTGAGCGCGGCCAGCACGCTGTACGTGATCACGTACGAGACGCCGCCCGTCGGCAGCCCGAGCAGGCGGTTGAGCGCGCCGACCACCACGTCGCCGCCGACCCACAGGGCCAGGGCGGTGTAGCCGAGGGAGAGCAGCAGCCCGATCACCGAGCCGAGCAGCCGCCCGCGGACGCCGAAGAAGGCGCCGGAGCTGGTGGACAGGTTGGTGGCGGTGCGCAGCGACACCAGGGCCAGCGGCGCGGTCAGCACGATGCCCAGGGCGGTGCCGAGGACCAGGGAGGTGGCACTGGCCCAGAAGGAGAGGCCGAAGGAGACAGGGAGCCAGCCGAACACCACCACGCCGAACGCGAGGTTCGAGCCGACCAGGATGGAGAGCACGTCGCGTGGCGTACTGGTGCGCTCGGCCTCGGGGATGGTGTCGACGCCGTGCTGTTCGATCAGCGCGTGGCCGCCGGCGGACGGGGCTTGGGACATGTGCATCGTCTTCCTGGTGCTCGCGGCGGCGGAACGGGGAAGGGGATCACCGCCGGTTGCCGGCAGGGCCGAGGCCGCACCAACCCGTCCATGCTTCGTGGCGGAGGCGCGCGGGGACACCGTCCGATCCTCCACAACGCGCCGCCGCGCGGCCCGGGGCCGCTGTCGGGTGCTACGGCCGCCGCCGATTCGGACGCACTGCGTGCGCAGCCGGCCGCACCGGGCCACCGGGCAGGCGGCCCGGCACCGAAGGAGACGGGAGGCCGGGGACGCGGGCGGGCGCCGGGGAGACGGCCCGGCCGGGGAGACGGGCGGGCCGGGAAGGCGCCGGGCCTCCCGGCCTGCCCGCCTCCCGGCCTCCGGCTCAGGCCCGCGTGACGGTGACCGTGCAGAGGCGCTTGGTCGGCCGGGTGAGGGCGACGTACAGGTCCCGCTCCCCGCCGGGCCGGGCCGCGGTGATCTCCGCCGGGTCGACGACCAGCACGGTGTCGAACTCCAGGCCCCGCGCCTGCGAGGCGGGGACCAGACGCGCCAGGTCGGCGAGCCCCGCGGCGGCCAGCTCCGGGAGCCTGGCGTCCGCGCAGATCACACCGGCCAGTTCGCCGGGGTGCGCGTCCGCCTGGGCGTGCAGTTCGTCGGCCAGGGCGGCGGCCAGGCCCGGCGCGGACGTCGCGACCGTACGGGGCTCGTCGCCGTGGCGGATGGAGCGGCTCGGGGTCTGGCCGGGGGCGATGACGGCGAGCAGGTCCCGGGTGGCGGCGAGGATCTCCTCGGTGGTGCGGTAGCTGACGGTCAGGGTGTGCAGCGCGAACCGCGTGCCGAACTCGGGGGCCAGCGCCTCCTCCCAGCCGCGTGCGGTGGCCGCCGGGCCCGCCTGGGCGAAGTCGCCGACCAGCGTCATCGACCGCGCCGGGCAGCGGCGGCCGACCATCCGCCACTGCATCTCGGTGAACTCCTGCGCCTCGTCGACCACCACGTGCCCGTAGACCCGCTCCGGCGGACCGTCGACCAGGGCGGCCGCCTCGTCGAGCAGCGGCACGTCGGCGTCGGTCCAGGGGGTGTCCCGGCCGCGCCGCAGGAGGGCCCACTCCTCGTCGGCCAGCTGCGGCAGGAACCGGGCGAGCAGACCGGGGCTGCCCAGCAGGGCCGCCACGACGTCCTCGGGCACCAGGCGCGGCCAGAGCTCCTCCACCGCCCGCTCCACGCCGTCGTCGTCCAGCAGACTGGCCCGGACGGCTTCCGCGTCGAACTCGTCGGCGGCGTTCGAGGACGGCGCCGAGTCGAGGCCGAGGTGGCGCAGGTCCGAGGCGGCGACGCGGTCGAGGTCGATGCCGGTGAGCTGTGCCACCTGGGCGTCGATGAGTTCCAGCGTCTCGACGGTGCCCCGTTCCATGGCGTCGGTGACGGCGTCGGCCAGCAGCTCCTTGAACACCTCGCGGGCGCGGTTGTGGCCGAGGCCGAGGCGCGTGGCCGCGTCCCGCGCCCGGGCCACCTCCTCGTCGTCCAGGTGCACCCACTCCTGGCCCGCCCGCACGGCGAAACCGCCCTCCGGCGCCTGCCGCGAACGCACCAGGCCGGCGAGCGCCTCGGCCATCGCCGCTGCGCCCTTCAGGCGCGCCACGTCGGCGGCCTCCACGGTGCCGGGCTCGGCCCCGGCCAGTTCCGCGCAGGTCGCCAGCACGACGTCGTTCTCGCCGAGCGACGGCAGGACCTGCGAGATGTAGTCGAGGAAGCGCGCATTCGGCCCGAGCACCAGGACGCCGCGCTCGGCGGCCTTCGGGAACGCGTACAGCACGTAGGCGGCGCGGTGCAGCGCGACCACCGTCTTCCCGGTGCCGGGGCCGCCCTGAACGACCGTCACCCCCCGGTGGCGGGAGCGCACGATCGCGTCCTGCTCGGCCTGGAGGGTGGCGACCGCCGCGCCCATCCGCCCGGTGCGGCGCGCCTGGAGGGCCTCGGTCAGCGGGCTGTCGCCGACGACGTCCTCGTCGGTGGGCTCGGAGCCGTCCAGCAGTTCGTCGCTCACCCCGACGACCGAGCGTTCCGCCATCCGCAGGTGCCTGCGGCGCCGCAGGCCCATCGGGTGGACGGCGGTCGCCTCGTAGAACGGGCGTGCCGCATCCGCCCGCCAGTCCACCAGCAGCGGCAGTTCACTCTCGTCCACGTGCAGGCCGATCCGCCCGATCCGCAGGGAGAAGCCGTCCGTCGCGTCGATCCGGCCGAAGACCAGGCCCTCCCCCGCGCCCTCCAGCCGGCGCGCCTCGGTGGTCAGGCGCGCCGCGGCGAGATCCCGCTCGTACACCTCGGCCGCGCTGCCGGCCGGCGCGGCCAGCACCCGCGCCAGCTCGGCGCGCGCGCCGGCCAGCCGTTCGTCGAGCAGCCCGTACACGGCGGACACCTCCGCCCGCTCCGCTTCCACCACACGCACGGCACCGTCGTTGACCTGCGACAAGACCGGGCCCTCCTCTCGGTTCGACCCCCCACTATGCGGGCAAACCACTGCGAACGTAAGGCTTGACTTGCGCTGACGATCCTGGCCTCAAGGCAGGTACCGCCGCAGGTCAGGGAACTGATGGGCGATCAGTGAACTGACGGCCAGTCAGACCGGCCGCCGGACGTTGTCGTACCTGGGGTTCGGTTCCGTACGGGTGCCGGTCCTGAGCAGCGGCTCGACCCGGGCACCCGGGCAGCCGTCGGCCGAGCGCGTGCACTCCAGGCGGAAGGTGCCCGGCCCCCACCGCTCGGACCGGACGGCCATCGGCGCCCCGCACTCCCCGCACGGCGGGTGGGGCGGGTCCGGCAGGCGTTCCACCGGCCGGGTGAAGGTGCGGGGCTCGGTGAAGGCGCCCGGCAGGCCGTGGTTCAGGGCGGCCTCGGCGGGGAGGCCGACACCGAGGAGGCCGCCGACGAGGCGGTAGACCTCGTCAAGCTCCAACAGGCCCGCCAGTTCGTCCGGATCCGTGTCGTCACCCGCGGGGAGCAGACCGCCCCGGGTCAGCAGCTCACGGGTGAACGGGCTGGCGGGTACGGTCGGCACCCCCTCCGCGTAGCCCCAGACATGCCGGCCGTCCACCAGGTGGTCCAGCCAGGGCGGGTCCATACCGGTGTCCAGGATGTGCAGGCTGCGGGTGCCCGCGGACGGATGCGGCCGCCCGGTGCCGGAACCGCGGTCGGGCCTGAACGGCGCCTCGCAGGACTCCACGGCGAAGACCCACCCGTTGCCCGCGTCGCCGAACCGCGCCAACCCGGGCAGCCGCTCACCGAGCAGAACACCCTGCGACAGACTCTCCCCGGACAGCCGCAGTGTCCGGTCCAGCGTCACCGCGTCCATCAGGGAGCCCTGCTCGGCTCCCAGCCGCACCGCCAACTCCTCGATCCCGACGCCGTGCACGAACGTCAGATAGAAGTGGTCAAGACCTCCGCCGATCCAGGCGATCCCCTCGTCGATCACGGCCCGAGCCTACTGCCCGGGCAGGGCGGGCCCGCCCGTGGTCGGCGGGCGGTGCCCGCTTCTCGACGCGCGGTCGGCAGTAGCGGCAGCAGTCGCGCCGAACCCCGGGGCGGCGCACGGAATCCCGCCCCGGGGCGGACGCCGGGCCGCGCCGGCCGGTGGACCCGGGCGATGCCACCGGTTGACCGGCCGCGGCCGACAGGCGCCCGACCCCGCCCGCCAGGCACGACTCCTCGCGGACGGGGTGGCCGCGACGGGCCATCGGAACGTGGCCCCGGGCGACGGCGTACGACTGCGACACATTCTCTGCAGCGTGGATGTTGCTTCGTGTCTTTTTATGTTTGATTATGTTGCACAGAAGCGCTCGGGCACCCCAGCCGGGCGGCCGCCTGTGAGAGGACGCCGTGATCAGAACCACCGCCAAGCTCGCCGACGGGCGCGAGCTGATCTACTTCGACAGCGACGCCGCCGCCGACCGGGGCACCCGCGACCTGCGCCCGCTGGAGCCGGTCGGCAGCCGGTCGGAGATCCGCCGCGACCCGGCGACCGGGGCCTGGGTGACGATCGCCGCGCACCGGCAGAGCCGGACCTACCACCCGCCGGCCGACGAGTGCCCGCTCTGCCCCTCCCGGGACGGGCGGCTGAGCGAGATCCCGGACGCCGACTACGAGGTGGCCGTCTTCGAGAACCGCTTCCCCTCGCTCACCCCGGCGCCCGCGGCCGCGGACCTCCTCGCCGGCCCGCACGCGCCCGGCCCGCCGTACGACGTCCGGGCCGGGAACGGGCGGTGCGAGGTGGTCTGCTTCACCTCCGACCACGGCGCCTCCTTCGCCGACCTCGACGAGGCCCGCGCCCGGCTCGTCCTGGACGCCTGGACCGACCGCACCGCCGAACTCTCCGCCCTGCCCGGCGTCGAGCAGGTCTACTGCTTCGAGAACCGCGGCACCGAGATCGGCGTCACCCTCGCCCACCCGCACGGCCAGATCTACGCGTTCCCGTTCCCCACCCCCCGCACCGCCCGGACCGCCGAGCAGGCCGCCCGCCACCGCGCCGCCACCGGGCGCAACCTCTTCGAGGACCTGCTCGCCGCCGAACGCGCGGACCCCGTGCGGGTGGTGGCGGCCGGCGAGCACTGGACCGCGTTCGTGCCGTACGCCGCCCGCTGGCCCTACGAGGTCCACCTTCACCCGCACCGCCGCGTCGCCGACCTCACCCGCCTCGACGAGGACCAGCGCGCCGAACTCCCCGGCCTCTACCTCGACCTGCTCCGCCGCTTCGACCGGCTCTTCGGCACCCCGCAGGCCCCCGTCCGGGCCCCCTACATCTCGGCCTGGCACCAGGCCCCCCGCACCGGCGGCGAGGAACTCGCCCTCCACCTCGAACTGTTCACCGTCCGCCGCACCGCCGACAAGCTCAAGTACCTGGCCGGCACCGAGTCCGGCATGGAAGCCTTCATCAACGACGTGTCGCCGGAGACGGCCGCGCAGCGCCTCCGGGAGGTCGCATCATGAGCAGGTACCTGGTCACGGGTGGCGCCGGATACGTCGGCAGCGTCGTCGCCGCCCACCTGTTGGAGGCCCGGCACCGGGTGACCGTCCTGGACGACCTCTCCACCGGTTTCCGGGAGGGCGTGCCGGCCGGTGCCGAGTTCGTCCGGGGCCGGATCCAGGAGGCCGCCGCGGTGCTGGACGGCTCCTTCGACGGGGTGCT